>JAGCSD010000012.1 GCA_017964345.1 Clostridia bacterium | reverse complement strand
GGCGTATCCACTGTGTTCCCGATATTCTTCTTTGCGATTGCCGCGCTGTTGTCGGTCGTCACTATGCTGGTGCCGGTTTATCGTGCCGCTAAGGTGGAAATCGTGCAGTACAAGCAGCGCACTGCCGGGCGCGCCCTGCTCTCTTCGGCATTGCTCCGTCAGATCCTCTTAGGTGTTCTGACCGCCCTGCTTCTCCTGGTCGCGTTTTATGCTCATTACGTGCTGGTGCGCCAGCAGGACGGAATTTTGACATCCTCGGGAAAAATCCAGCCCTTGGCATATCTGTTCCTGATTTGTTTCTTCACATCGGCGGCGCTGTTCTTTATTCTGATATACCCGTTCTTTATCCGGCTGATCCGTCGGATCGGCAGGCAGAAGTGGAGCGCGGGCGCTTATTTGGCGTTGAGCCGCATCGCACGGATGGAAACAAAGGAAAAATTCATCGTGGTCTTTCTGACCGTCACTATCGCGCTCGGGGTATTTTCCGGCATTTCGGCACGCACGATGAACAGAAACATGAGCAACACCGTACGGTATCAGTACCCGTGCGATATAATCGCCGACGTCAACTTCTATGATACCAGTATCCGCGTTGAAAACCAAAACGGTCTGCCGTTATACCGTTCTACACCGCGTCCGTATTTCTACGATCAGCTCGATCAAACGCAAGCGACCAAGGTCGTCAAGGGACTTGATCCGTCCGTCAACAGCCGGTATCATACATCGGTGCAAAGCAATCTGAGCATGATGGCGATTGATCCGGACGAATTCGGCGCGATCGTGTATTGGGACGATTCCATTTTACCTAAACCACTGTCCGACTATCTGCAAATGCTCAAGGACAATCCGGAATCCTGCATTCTCTCCCGTAACATGGCGAACGCGCTCGGTGTGAGCATAGGGGATTTCCTTTATGTACGTCCCTCCGGCGAAGGTATGCCTTCTGATGTCGTCTATTCCTCTGTCGCGGCGATCATTGACGCTTGGCCGACCTATTACGCGCAGACGGATACGGCGCAGGGGTACGCTAAAAACAACTATTTATTGATTATCAATCGCGCGGCAGTGGAAAAGGTGGACGACAATCTGCCGTATCAGGTATGGATGAATACCAAGCATTCCATCGCGGAATTGAAATCTTTTACCATTACCGCCTCGGCAAAATATCAGACGGTCGATCCGGAAACGGGAAAGGACGTGCGCGTGTATGCCCGCGGCAGGCTTGCCAATATTGTCAACGGCGCCCGCGAAGTGTATCTGAGCGAGATCAACGCGGTGCGGCAAGGGACGAACGGCTCGCTGACGCTCGGCTTTTTGGCGGTCATGCTGATCTGTGCTATCGGATTCATCCTTTATTGGGTCATTTCCATTCAAAACCGTACCCTGCAGATCGGCACCATGCGGGCGCTCGGAGTTTCGATCAAAGAAATCCACCGCATGATTCTCTTGGAACAGTTTCTGTTATGCGTAGCGTCCGTTATTCTCGGCGTTGCGGCGGGTATCTTGTCCGGCGTTCTGTTCGCGCCGCTCCTGCGCTCCGCCTTTACCGATATGGGCGCCATGCCGCCGTATCAACTGGTGATCTCCTTTGCCGATATCGTCAAACTGCTTGCCTGCGTTTTTGTGCTGCTCTTGTTCGGGCATGGTATGGCGCTTCTGATGCTTAAACGCATTCGCGCGGCGGCTGCCATCAAATTAGGGGAGGAATAGACTATGGGCACGTTGATTCAGGGCGTTCATATCGACAAGGATTTTCCCGTTTCAAACGGCGTTCTGCACGTCTTGAAAGACGTAAATGTTTCCTTTGAGGAAAAAGCCTTGACGGTTCTCAGAGGACGCTCCGGCAGCGGTAAAACGACGTTGATGAACATTTTAGGCACGCTTGACAGACCGACGCGCGGACAAATTCTGATTAACGGCAACGACATCACCCACATCACGGACGCGCAAGCCGATATGCTTCGAAAAACACATATTTCTTTTGTCTTTCAGTCGGTTGCGCTGATCGGCAGTATGAATGCCTATGAGAATGTAGAGTTTATGCTGCGCATCGCGGGAAAGCCGCTGGACCGTGAACGGATTCTGCATTGTTTGGACTTGGTGGGACTTTCCAATCGCATTCGCCATATGCCGTATCAGCTTTCCGGCGGCGAACAGCAGCGTGTGGCGGTGGCGCGCGCCATTGTACATCGTCCGCGCCTGCTCTTTGCCGATGAGCCGACCGCACAGCTTGACAGTGCAACATCTCAGATCATTATGAATATGTTTCATACGATCATCCGCGAAGAGGGGATAACGGTCATTATGACGACGCATGACCAAAATATGATGGAGCTTGCCGATCAGGTTTACACGCTTGATGACGGACGCATCGTGACGGAGGCGGAATAAATGGCTGATATGATTTCCTGCGAAAATTTGGTGCGGATTTATAAGACCGACGAACCGGAAGTTTTAGCGCTTCAGGGGTTGGATCTGACTATTGAAGAAGGGGAATTGGCGGCAGTGATCGGCGCCAGTGGAAGCGGCAAAAGCACCCTTCTTAACATTTTAGGCGGGTTAGATCGCCCCAGTGCCGGCAAAGTGTTCGTCGCCGGAAACGATTTAAGCAAACTTTCCAATCGGGAGCTCTTGTTATACAAACGCAATACGGTGTCGTTTATATGGCAGAACAGCGCACGGAACCTGCTACCGTATCTGACGGCGCTGGAAAATATCGTGCTGCCGATGGAGATCGTGGGACACAAGCCCGATTACGACAAAGCGCGCGCACTGCTCGAAACAGTGGG
>JAGCSD010000072.1 GCA_017964345.1 Clostridia bacterium | reverse complement strand
GCCGACAGGCGAAGCGGGCGCGGTAGAAGCCGAAGTGTGCAAAGCTGCGTTCAAATCTCTCTGTCTCCGCCAAAGCGAAAATCCTGTCGACGAAGGTCGGCAGGATTTTCGCTTTGTATTCTTCATTCTTAAGTTTTAAGTCTTCTTTCTTCAGTCTTTCCGACAGGATCTTCTAAATGAAAACTGAATAATTGGTTGTGGCAATATAATTACCCTTCAAATCCGCTTGAAACAATCCGATGCGTAGGCGTTAAGTGCCCGATAATTGAACACGCCGTGCAACCTTGCGCTTTATGATGAATGAAAACCAATACATTTCTATTGAAATCACTATATTTCTGTGCTATAATATAAAAAACAATCCCGATAAACCGGGATTCGGGAGGTAATGACATGAAAAAGCTGCTTGCGTTATTCGTTAGTGCGTTTTTCATTCTATCGCTTGTCGGATGCTCTAATGAAGTGGTTGTAAAGAAAACTTATAATGGTGTTAAGACATATTATGAAATGAGCGACGGGACATGGATGTATGACGGGCAGACGTATCAGTACCGTCTTGAAATCAGCGGAAAGATGCCGAACGCCGCTGTTCATTCGACCTTTGTTTATTTAAGCAACATAGAAGAGATCTCTTTTGAACAAGCCTATAAAGCCGCGGGCCTCAGCAGCGATATAAAGGATTATTTTTCTGCGGAAGAAGCTGTGCTGGTTGAAATAAAATAACCAAATCCCGGTTTGTTGGGATAAGGAATGCAATACGGTTTTTGATCTGTTGATCACAAGCGAAAACGTCCGTAATTGCCGGGAAGCCCGGTGATAGCGGGCATTTTCGGCTTTTTGAAAGTTTTGATTTTTTCGTTAAACGCGCATACCCTTTTGTTAAACAACAAAGGACTGCCCCGTTAAGAGCAGTCCTTACTGTTATATAGGCGGTCCGTTCATTTCCCGTACAGCACCGTTCCGGCTGTTTGCGCCGAAACACGGTATTATGCTTAACCTTTTGCGCTTTGAACCCGATGTTTGTTATTCTTCTAGCGGAAGGACGTCCAACTCGGCGAGCGCGGCTTCCTTACCGAGAACGTCGACCAGCGCGCGATACGTATACGTTTTGGCTTTACCCGTGGGTGATTCGGTTTCGACCGAACCGGTCACGACGAACCGTGAGGCGGCGGTGAACGTTTCATCGAGGGTACAGGAAGCGATGTCCATGTTTTTGACCTTATTGCGCTCGATGCGGAGGGCAAACGCTTCCTTAGATTTCAGCACAACCTTCTGTGCGATCTTGCTTTCTTTGGTATCCATGTTTTCTTCCTCGTTTCTCAATTAAAATCTATATAAGCATATCAGCCTACTTACATTCTGTTACCCGCGCGTTATCACATCCGCAAAACAACCTGCTCCACATCGTCCGTCACAAGCGTGGCGAGGCGTTTGACCGCGTCGCACGCGCCGGAAGACGCTATGCGCGTCTGCGCCAAATGAAACAGCGGCAGATCGTTTTCGCCGTCGCCGAACACCACGGCTTGCTCCGGCGTGACGCAAAACTTCTCCATCAGCTTTTTCATCGCCGCTCCCTTGTTGACGTCGGCGCGGCAGAACTCCAAAAACGTGTCGTTTTCATAACAGCAACGAAGTTCTAACGAATGAGCAAGCGTGCATATCTCTGTCGTATCCTTGCCGTTCTTCACAAGGATGACCTTGAAAACATCACTGCTGAAAAAAGACGGTAGCGCCAGTTGTTCCTGCGTGACGCGACGATTCTGCTCGCGCAAAGCGACCACGGGCGTCATGCCCTGCTCCAGTGCGGCGGCGCACAGCTCCTTGGCGCGGCGGAAGCACAGGGGCGATTTTTGCAGTACGCAGTTGCGATACATCATCTGCGCGCCGTCATCGGAAATGAAGACGATCTCATGCTGAACGGGCGCAAACAGTTTTTTGAGCTGATTGTACGGACGCCCGCTCGCCACGGCAAACAAAACGCCGCGGTTTGACAGCTGATGCAGTTTTTCAAAAAACGCATTGGACAACATTTTCCCCGCGGGAACCAAAGTGTTGTCGTAATCCGTGACCATTAACCGAACCATACTGCTCTCTCAAAGTCGGGCGTCCGTTTTTGCGGACGCCCGGCATGTCTATTCTTTTACAATTTTGACCTTGGATTTTCCGGTCAGACCGGCGGCGTTGGCGTCGTCGGTATCAAGGTGCATTTCCAAGCGGAATTTATCGCTGACGCGGATCTGCACGTCGTAAAAACGCGTTTTGCGCTCGCCGCAGGCGTCCACGGTCACATAGTCGCCGTCCTTGACGCCGTATTTCACGCCGTCCTCGGGCGTCATGTGGATATGACGGTTGGCGATGATACAGCCTTCTTTGAGCGTCACCACGCCTTTGGGACCGATGATCGTGATACCTGCGCTGCCCGCCACATCGCCGGATTCGCGCACCGGCGCTTTGACTTTAAGCGTGTAGGAATCCGTGCGCGAGATCTCGACCTGCGACGCTTTTCTTAACGGTCCGAGCACACGTACTTTCTCAATCGGGCGAAGCGACGGTCCGACGATCGTCAGCGTTTCCTTACAAGCGTACTGCCCCGGCTGCGATAAGTCTTTCAGCGGCTCCGGCTCATACCCCGCGCCGAACAGCGTATCGCAATCCTCGCGTGTTAAATGAATATGGCGATTGGAAACGCCCAGCGGAATGTCGCCGTCACAGGAAATAGCCTCTCCCTGCGATTGCAAAGCACTCAATACCGCGGCGGTGATTTCTTGAATATTCACGTCCATGGCGGAATCCTCCTTAAATGATGCGGAAGTTGTCAACCATCACACAGCGGCGTTTACGGGTGAAACTGCGCGCGCTGGTCAGCCCTTCGCCGGTGGGACCGGCGATAGTAAAGGTGGTATGTCCTTCACCGCCGAAGCCGATGCCGGCATAACTCGGTGCGTTCTTGACGAAAATGGTCGTTTCCACCGCCGAAGCAAACTTGGTCAGATTGTCGATATTCTTGGAGTGCATGTGCGCGGTATGGCGATTGCCGTGTTCCGCTTTGACCGCCAAATCGATCGCTTGATCGATATTGTCCACTGTTACGATCGGCAGAATGGGCATCATCAGCTCCGTCTGCACAAACGGATGGTCAAAATCGGTTTCGCAGATCAGGCAGCGCGTATCGGGAGGCAGTTTTTTGCCGTTGTTCAGCATCGCGTAAATGACCTGCGCGTCACGCCCGACGCATTTGCGGTTGACCTGTTTTTTGATTTTGCCCGTTTTCTTATCCGTGACCTCAACAATCACGATTTTTGCCAATGCGTCGGCTTCTTCGCGCGTCAGCATATAGGCGCCGTTGCGCATCATGGAAAAAATCAGATGATCCTTGATATTTCTGAAAGCAAATACTTCTTTTTCGGCGATGCAGGGGAGGTTGTTATCGAACGTGCAACCGTCGATGATATCCTTGCCCGCCTTTTCCACGTCGGCGGTATCATCCACGATGACCGGAGGATTGCCCGCACCTGCGCCGATTGCCTTTTTGCCGCTCGAAAGTACCGATTTCACCACACCGGGACCGCCCGTGCAGACGAGCAGCCGAATGGCGGGATGCTGATACATGATCTGCGCCGACTCCAGCGTCGGTTTATCCATGGAAGCCACCAGTACCTTGGGACCGCCGGCGGAATAGCACGCGCGGTTGACGAGGTCAACAGCGTAATTGGACGTGCAGATCGCGCCCGGATGCGGGTTGAACACCACGCCGTTGCCCGCGGCGATCATGCCGATGGAATTGCAGATGACCGTTTCCGATGGGTTCGTGCTGGGCGTGATCGCGCCCACCACCCCAAACGGCGCCATTTCGACCAGCGTCAGACCGCTGTCGCCGGTCTTGGCCTCGGAAACAATATCCTCCGTGCCGGGTGTTTTGTCCGCTACCAGGATATGCTTTAAGCGTTTATGCTCGATCTTGCCCATGCCGGTTTCTTTCACGCCCAGCTCGGCAACGATCGCCGCTTCTGCGCGCGTCAGCTCGCGGATCGCGGTGATGATCTTTTCTCTCTTTTCCACGCTCATGGCGCGCACGGCTTTATAGCCTTCCTGCGCCGCGGCGATCGCGTCATTCATGTCCGAATAAATGCCGATCAGCTTGCGTCCGTTGTATTCCGTGGAGCTGTAAGGCGGCATCGTGTTGTTTTCTTCCCGCGCCGCGCTTTGCGAAGCGGACACACCGAGGTTGGCAAGCACCTGTTGAACAATGGCGTCAATTTGTGTCTGATTCATCGTTTGTTTCCTCCGAAACCGTTATATATTCTCGTAAATCAACTCTACGTTGTTTTGCTTGAGTCTGTCCACCCACACATCTCCGGGACGTTTCTCCGTCACGATCGTGTCCACCTCGGCAACGCCGCAGACCTTGACGAATGAAACCTTGTCGAATTTGGAGCTGTCCACGACCAGCACGCGACGGTTGGCGGATTTGAAAAACGCCTTTTTAACTTCCGCGTCGCGCTCATTGGAATCCGTGACGCCGTTGACCTCGTCAATGCCCTTGCAGGAGCAGATCGCAAGGTCTACATGAAACCCGGCGATCATCTTTTCCGCCTGATAGCCGACCAGCGACAGTCCGCCTTCCTTGAGCATACCGCCGGTAGAAAGCACGTTCCAACCGCTTTTGCTCGCCAGCTCCAGAAGAATTTCAATGCTGTTGGTAATCAGCGTAATGTTCTGCTTATGCAGGATATTTTTAATCACATACAGCGCCGTGGTCGACGCATCCAGCATGATATAGTCGCCGTCCCGGATCATATCGCCGACCAGTGCGGCGATCGCGCGTTTGCTTTCCACATTGGTCTGCTTACGCACATTAAAGGGAATATCGATATTGAGATTTTCGCTTTTGACCGCGCCGCCGTACGTTTTACGCGCCAAGCCGTCACGGTTCAGTTTTTCCAGGTCACGCCGGATGGTTTCATCCGTCACACCGAATTCTTTCGCCAAGTCCGCCACCAGCACTTTGCCGTCGGCAGACAGTTTGGTCAGAATGACGTTGCGTCGTTCAATAGCCAGCATGATCGTTTCTCCTATTCTATAAAATGGAGTCCCACAGTTTTTTGTCGGGGCTGGGGATCACGGAAGAATCCAGCAGCATC
>JAGCSD010000071.1 GCA_017964345.1 Clostridia bacterium | reverse complement strand
GCGCTATTACGGCGGGTGCCGGCACGTGGACGAGGTGGAGGAGATCGCGCGCGAACGCTCTAAAAAGCTGTTTGGCGCCGAACACGTCAATGTTCAGCCGCACAGCGGCGCGAGCGCCAATTTAGCGGTTTTCTATGCGCTGCTTGAACCGGGCGATACCGTGATGGGTATGAATCTTTCCGAGGGCGGACATCTGTCGCACGGCTCTCCGGTCAATATCTCGGGCAAATATTTTCATGTGGTGCCCTACGGATTAGATCCCGAAACCGAGCGCATCGATTACGATAATATGCGTTCTCTTGCGCTGGAGTGCCATCCCAAAATGATCGTGGTAGGCGCCAGCGCGTATTCGCGTGTGATCGATTTTGCCCGTTGCCGTGAGATCGCCGACGAAGTGGGCGCGTATCTTATGGTCGACATGGCGCATATCGCCGGTCTGGTCGCGGCAGGAGAGCATCCGTCGCCCGTGCCGTATGCCGATGTGGTGACGACCACTACGCACAAAACGCTTCGCGGACCGCGCGGCGGCATGATTCTGTGCCGCGAGCAGTACGCTAAGCAAATCGATAAAGCGATTTTCCCCGGCACGCAGGGCGGACCGCTGATGCATATCATCGCCGCGAAAGCGGTTGCGCTCGGTGAAGCTCTCACGCCGGAATTTAAGGCATATCAACATCAGATCGTACTCAATGCCCGCACGTTGTGTGAGGCGCTCAAGGAACACGGGGTTGAACTCGTTTCCGGCGGAACGGATAATCATTTGATGCTTCTCAAGCTGACTAAGGAGCATATCACCGGCAAAGAGCTGGAAACGCGGTTGGACGAAGTGCATATTACCGCTAATAAGAACACGATCCCGAATGAACCGCTCAGTCCGTTTATTACCAGCGGTTTGCGCGTCGGCACGCCGGCGGTCACCACACGCGGATTCAAGGAAGCTGAAATGAAGCGCATTGCCGAGTGGATCACACTGGCGATCCGCGATTTTGATAACAGCAAAGCGAGTATTTTGGAAGAAGTGCAGGCGCTGTGCCGTCAATATCCGATCTATTGATGCTTTTGAAACAAAAAACGGCCGTGCGGACAGCGCGGTCGTCTTTTATGCGGATTTATCTCAAAAGCGGGTACAATAAGAAAAAAAGAGTATGGGAGGGCTTTTGCATGAAAGGAAAATGGCGAGAAATCCTGCGTGATTTTGCATTGATGACGCTCGGCGTCACGGTCATGGTATGCGGCGTGTATTTCTTCAAAATTCCCAATGGCTTTTCCGTCGGCGGAATCACGGGTTTGGCGACCATTCTGGGACATCTGCAATCGGTGTTGACGCCGGGACAATTGATTCCGATCATGAACATCGGGATGCTGCTTATCGGTTTTATATTCTTGGGTAAATCCACCGGAATCAAAACCGTGTACTGCAGTTTGCTGTTCTCGTTTTTGAGCTGGGGCGCGGAAAAGGTGTTCCCGCTGTCCGCACCGCTGACCAACCAGCCGTTGCTTGAGCTTTTATACGGCATCGGGTTGACGGCGTTCGGTTCCGCATTGCTTTTTTACTGTTGCGCATCGTCCGGCGGAACCGACATCACGGCGCTGATTTTGAAGAAATATACGCATATCGAAGTCGGAAAGGCTCTGCTTTTGTCCGATTTTTTGATCGCCGCTTCCTCCATTTTCGTATTTGATCTGACGATCGGGATGTTTTCCCTGTTTGGTTTGTTTATCAAGGCGTTTTTGCTGGACGGCGTGATGGAAAGTATTACGGAGTGCAAGAGTTTCTTGATCGTCACCACGAAACCGGAAGAAGTAAAGAAGTATATTCTCACTGTGATGGAACGCTCCGCTACCTGCGTGGAAGCGAAGGGTGCGTATACGGGGGAGAAAAAGACGATGCTGATCACCTTATGCAACCGCATAGAAGCGTCCCGATTGAAACAATTTTTGCGCAAAGTCGATCCCGATGCGTTTACAATCATCACATCCACCAATGAGATCGTGGGACGCGGTTTCAGAGAAGTGTGATTTAAAAAGGGACTATGACTGCCGGGTATACAGTTCGTATACCCAGCCTTTTTTCAGGCGCAGGGAAAAATAGCCGATCAGGGCGGCGATCAGCGAACCGGCAGTATCAACGATCAAATCCTTCATCGTATCGCGCAGCGCGTCGTGTCCGGTCAGAATGGTGCCGTCCGCTAAGCGGAATTTCTGCATATTAAGTCCTAAAATCCCATCGAACGTGTATTCAAAAATTTCCCACAAGGTGCCGACGGCAAGGGAAAAGGAAAAGGCGAACAGACAGAGCGTGAACGGGGAAAGCGACAGGGGATCAATTTTTTCCCGTACAAGCTGGAAGATCAGTATAAAAGCGAATGATGCGCACATCAGAGAACTGAACCCGTGCAGAAACACGTCCCAATAGCGCAAAAGATAATAAAACGAACAGATCTCGCCCAAAAACACCGCGCCGAATATAAAGAAAAAATACAGACAGGTCAGTAAGGCAGGCAGGCGTGTTTTCAGCAGTTTTCCAAGCACCGGCGGAATGTGCAGAAGCATCATACCTATCAAGCACTGCAGAATACGCAGTGTATGACCGGCAAGGTCGCGCGCGGCGACGGCTTTTCCCGTAAATACGCAAAGGGAAACAAAAAATGTCAGCAGGCACACGCCGTATACGATCGTAACCGCGGTCCGTTTCTTTTTCATACCGTTCTCTCTCTTATCGATGAAGAAGCATCGTCATCCCGAACAAATACAGCACCATGGTGTAAAGCAGAATGATGAATACCAGCTTCAAAATAAAATAGTTCTTGTTCAGATTCTTGTCTTTGTTTTGCAGGGTGCGCAGGAGCATGGCGGTCACGGGCAGAAGAAGTACCAGCGCGACAAGCAGGTCGGCAAGCCAGAAGGGCATCTGTACTTTCCGGTAAACAAGCAGAATATTGAGCAAGAGAAAAACGGGTGTCAGCGCCCACAGAACAAGCCGCGCTTTTTTCATCAGTTTTTCAGGCTGTGCAGCGGCGCGGGGATCCTGCCGGCACGGGAAATGAATTTTTCACAGCTCGTCTGCTTGACGGGCATGATCGGCGCTTCGCCCAAAAGCCCGCCGAAGTTGACCGAATCGCCTACGGTTTTGCCGATCACCGGGATCAGACGCACGGCGGTCGTCTTCCCGTTGACCATGCCGATTGCCGCTTCATCGGCGATAATGCCGGAAATCGTGGCGGCATCTGTGTCACCCGGTATGGCGATCATATCCAGTCCTACGGAACACACGCATGTCATGGCTTCGAGTTTTTCCAGCGTCAGCACGCCGGAGGAGGCGGCACGGATCATGCCGATATCTTCACTGACCGGAATGAACGCGCCGGACAGCCCGCCGACGTAACTGGACGCCATCACGCCGCCCTTTTTGACGGCGTCGTTGAGAAGCGCGAGCGCCGCGGTCGTGCCGGGTCCACCGGTCACGGAAAGTCCCATGTCTTCTAAAATATGCGCCACCGAATCGCCCATGGTCGGCGTGGGGGCGAGGGAGAGGTCTACGATCCCGAAGGAAGCGTGAAGCGCTTCCGCTGCGCCTTCGGCAACCAGTTGTCCCATCCGCGTGATTTTGAACGCGGTTTTTTTGATTTCTTCCGCCAGTTCACCCAAACTCGCGTCGGGCATCTTTTCCAGCGCGCATTTGACCACGCCGGGACCGGAAACGCCCACGTTGATGACGCAATCGCCTTCGCCCGCGCCCAAAAAGGCGCCCGCCATGAAGGGGTTGTCTTCCACGGCGTTGCAGAATACCACGAGCTTGGCACAGCCGATG
>JAGCSD010000070.1 GCA_017964345.1 Clostridia bacterium | reverse complement strand
CCCACGATCTGATTGACCGGATCATATCCCTTTTCCTCCAGCGCGGTATAGACCTGCACTAAAATATCCTTGACCTGTGCGTTTTCCGTCGGACGTGTGTATTTGACGGTTTCATTGATATCTGTCATATCATCCATCCCCCGCACGATAATATTTTTTATTATTGTATCACACTTTTTCCGAAATCACAAGTCTATATTTGCTCGAATTTAGGAACATTTCTTTTGCGTTCCGTGAAAATTCTGTAAAATTCCCGAAAAAGAATGCGCAGGACGATATACGTCGGCACCGCCAGCACCATCCCGAGCAGACTGCCCGCCGCGCCGCCCGCCGTAAGAACCAACAGAACGACCGCCGGATGGATTCGCATAATACCCGAAATCAAACGAGGATGGATAAGCAGATTATCGATCTGCTGAATGACAAGAATCAGCGCCAGCGCCGTCAACACGCGCCCCTCCGAAAGCGCTACGAGCATAATCGGTACGCTTCCCAGCAGCGGTCCGATATACGGAATCACATTCATGATTCCCATGATCGCCCCCAGAACCAGCCAGTACGGAAACCCGAACAGCGCCAAAAGCATTGCTGTCAGCGCGCTAACGAGCAGCATGGTCAGCCCTTCTCCTGTAATATACTGGCGAAGCTGACGGTTGATCTCCTTTGCCATATCCTGTACCGGTCCGCGCCAGTTTTGCGGCAGACAAAACAGGCATAAAGCGGCAATCCGTTCACGGTCGCGCAGCAGATAGAGCATCAAAACCGGCAAAAGGAGCGACGTGGCGGTAAAGGATAGAATCGCCTGCGGAGAGAATGAAAACGCATCCGCCGCTTTGTCAAAAGACAAAATATCCGCCGGCAGAGGCAGGTCTTTAAGAAACGCGAACAGGTTGTCGATTTTCTCCCGATACTGCGGCAGAAGCTCAAAAAACGTCTGCGCCTGCTTCGTCAAAACGGGAATGAAAAGCATGATCAAGGTGATATTGACCGCCAGCGTCAGCGCAAACGCCAAAAAAATCGCCGACGTGCGCGGCGCCCGCTTTTCCAGCGTTTTGACAAGCGGAAAAAACAGATATGCCTGCACCGCCGCGTTGAGCAACAAGCCTGCCGCCGCGGAAAGCGCGCGGGCAAAAAGCAGGATCCCGACAGCAAGAGCGATCAAAACGGGTACCTGCCACCGCCTGTTTTTCACTTCTCCCCCGACGCGCCTTTCCATTCCGCGTTCCTGTTCAAAGCTGCATGAGTTTTTGGGCGTACCGCTTGCCGCAGCGATATATGCGTCTTGCGCCCGGATTATTCATGACCAGGCAAGCGCCGACGACCGCGCCTGCCGCCATCCCCGCTAAAAGGGCGGCGCCCGTTTCCATCATTTTCATCGTGTTTTCCTCCTTATTCCCGATTGATTATCACAACGCCCTGATCGCTCAGGGACACATTGTCCGCATCCACGATATCCCGACCGTATAAGAGGTCGTCCAGCAGTCCGCGCTTGATACTGACGCTTTGCAGTTTCAGCGTCGTGGGATCGAAATACGCTTCGCCCACGCCGCCGAATACAAAATCCGCTTCCTTTGCCGCGCCGATGCGCCCGTATTCTTCGGCAAAGGGGTGTTTTTCGACCACCGCGCCGTGCCGGTCCATGTGCAAAATATGCTCTTTTTTGACGAAAAAACGGCGGCGGAAAAGCCCGTTCGTACTGACGCACGCCAATCCTCCGATCTCTTTCTGTTTGAAATCGATCATCAGCGCGGTGATCCTGCCGATCACTTTGCCGCCGCAATACACGTTGACACCGATAAACGCGCTTGCCGCTTCCATACGTTTTCCTCTTTTTTCTCGTTCTCGTACCGTTAGTATGATCGTTCGCCGACGCGTTTATCAGGTCCAATTTTTGAAAATCGGGCGTTTGCGCCGTCTTTTTCGGTGCGTTTGCGTGTTTTTTACCGTATTTTTGAAAAAAACACTTGTCAAAAAAACGGTTTTTTGATATGATGATACGGCAGATATTTTCCTTGCTCTTGCAAAAGAGCCATCAGACCATAAGGAGGTGAAAGAGTATGAATTCTTACGAAGCACTCTATATCATCAACCCCAAACTGGAAGGTGAAGCCCTCAAGGCGGTCATCGACAAGTTTTCTCAGCTGGTTGCTGCCAACGGCGGCACGGTTGACGGAGTTGAAGAGCAGGGCATGAAGAAGCTCGCCTATGAGATCAATTATCTCAGCGAAGGCTTCTATGTCTTAATGAACTTCACGTCCGATCCTGCCTTCCCGGCGGAGTTGGAACGCAATTTCAAGATCAGTGAAGACATCATCCGCTTTATCGTAATCAAAAAGAACGCGTAATTCTATTTTGAATCAGGGAGCTGAAACAACATGAACAGAGCATTTCTTATTGGAAGACTGACCAGAGAGCCCGAACTGCGCGCCACCGGCAGCGGCATCGCGGTATGCACCTTTACGCTTGCCGTCGACCGCCGCTTTGCCAACAAAGACACGCAAACCCGGGAGGCT
>JAGCSD010000069.1 GCA_017964345.1 Clostridia bacterium | reverse complement strand
TGGCGCTGCCGCCTGCCGAATCGCCCTCCACAATGAAGATCTCACAGCGCGACGGATCGTTTTCGGAGCAGTCCGCCAGCTTACCGGGCAGCGAATAGGAATCCAGCACGTTCTTGCGGCGCGTCAGCTCGCGCGCCTTGCGCGCCGCCTCGCGCGCGCGGGACGCGGTGAGGCATTTTTCGATCAGCAGTTTGGCGACCGGCGGGTTTTCCTCCAAAAAGGCTTCCAGCTTGTCGCCCACGATCGTTTCGGTGATCGGGCGGATCTCGCTGTTGCCGAGTTTGGTCTTGGTCTGTCCTTCAAACTGCGGTTCTTCCAGTTTTACGCTGACGACCGCCGTCAGCCCTTCGCGCACGTCCTCACCCGAAAGGTTTTGCTCGTTATCCTTGAGCAGTTTGAATTTACGGGCGTAATCGTTGATCGTTTTGGTCAGCGCGTTGCGGAAGCCCGTTAAATGCGTGCCGCCCTCGTGCGTCTGAATATTGTTGGCGAAAGTAAAGACGTTTTCGTTGTAACCGTCGTTGTACTGCATCGCCACTTCCACCGTGGACGTGCCTTTTTGTCCCTCGAAATAGAGCGGTTTTTCCAAAAGAAGCGTTTTGTTCCTGTTCAAGAACTCAACGAACTCGATGATGCCGCCCTCATAGTGGAAACTCTCGGTCTTTTCATTGCCCTCGCGCTTGTCCTCGATCGTAATGCGAATGCCTTTGTTCAGAAACGCCAGCTCGCGCAGACGCGTTTTCAGGTTGTCGAACGAAAACACCGTCGTTTCAAAAATATCGGGATCGGGCCAGAAGCGCACCATGGTGCCGGTGTGTCCGCTGTCACCGACGATCTTGAGTTCGTCCGCGGGATCCCCGCGCTTGTAGTCCTGCGCGTACACCTTGCCGTTGCGTGAGACCTCCACGCGCAGGTCGGTCGCCAAAGCGTTGACGACGGAAAGTCCCACGCCGTGCAGACCGCCCGAAACCTTGTAACCGCCGCCGCCGAACTTGCCGCCGGCGTGAAGCACGGTCAGCGCGACTTCCACCGCGGGCTTACCGTATTTTTCATGCCGGTCAACGGGAATACCGCGCCCGTTATCGCGCACCGAGCAGGAGCCGTCCTCATGGATCGTCACCACGATGTTGTCACAGAAACCCGCCAGCGCCTCGTCAATAGAGTTATCCACCAGCTCCTGCACCAAATGATGCAGTCCGCGTTCATCGGTGGAGCCGATGTACATACCGGGGCGGCGGCGGACGGCTTCAAGCCCCTCCAGCACCTGGATTTGCGACGCGTCATAGTTATTTTCCGACATGATTATTTGTCCCTTTCTTCATATATAATTATGGATATTAGGTTTATTCTTATATAATATATCATAATATAATATTTTTGTAAAGAACTTTTTGCAATTTATGCGCGTTCAGGCGCGTTTTAAGCACGCAAAGACAGACGAGCACGCCGGAACGGTCCCACGCCCGTCTTGTATGTCTTTTTGCGTCTTTGCCCCCTGCAAACGGACAGAAAAGGCAAAAAGCTGAGAAGATCATCTCCTCAGCATAGACGTTTCTTCTCAGCTTATGATGTCTGCTCTCAGTCGCAGCAGGACGTATAGACGATCCCCGAGCGTGTGCAGCGTGTATTTTCCCGAGAAAGCGCCTCGCTCCGCCCGGTCGGAATCAGCCGGACGCAGTTTTCCTGCCAGCGCCAAAGTGCCTGCGAAACGCAGGCGCAGGTGCTTCCACAGTTTTGAATCATGCAATTCATTTTATCATTCCCCCTGCCTTATTATCTTATGACGCAGGGATGGAAAAGGTGAGAAAATGAATTTAGAGTTTAGAACGATGATTGTGTGCTGACGCGCACAAGTTATGAGCTTCGCCAAACGCTCAACAGCTCTTAACCCTAAACCTGTGCAAAGCGCAATCTTAACTCTAACCGTGCCATATTTTTCATCCACAGCAGAGCGAGCAAGCCTACTTAAAAATAATATGCATATATGAACATATATATGTTTAACGCTGAATGTATGCGTATTGTCCCCTGTTCAACTGTTAGCGATCAGTAAAACGGCAAGCAGCGCAATCCCGCCGATCTCCACGGCAACGCCGATGAGGTTGATCACGCGCATACGGTATCGCGCTGTTATTTTCCCTAAAAGCCAGAACAGTCCCACGCCGAGCATTCCTCCGAGCGTATTGCCGATCAGGTCGGTCACATCGGAAGCGCCCAGTGAAAAGACGTACTGGGTGACCTCGAACAGCAAGCTGACCGCAAACGCCGGCACAAGCGCCAGCCCTTTGGGTTTTGGCAAAAACGCCGCCGCGTACACGCCCAAGGGAATAAAAATGAGGATATTTTGCACGACTTCACTTGCGTGAGAGGACGTTTCCTCCGCGTAATGGAACGGGAGCCAGTTGATCCCGCGCAAATGCGGGATCTCGCTTGCGTTGGTGGCGAACTTGAACAGCACGAGCCACACAAGCAAAGCAAGGTAAACGGCAAACACAACAACAGAAACGACTTTTTGACGCTTGCTTGAAAACGGCATCCGAACCACCCCTTCGTGATTTATTGTAACATAGATCGGGGGAAAAAGCAAACGCATAAAAAAAACAGCGTATCGACGGATACGCTGTAAAATTTCTTCGAACGCAGGTCCAAAGCCTTTTTTTCTTACGCAGCGAACTGGAACACGCAGAAGCCCGCGTAGAGCGTCAGCAGGATAAAGCCCACCGCGCGCGGGAGCCTGCCGCGCGCCAGCGCCGGTACGGTCAGGATCAACATGACAAAGAGCATCAGCGGCAGATCGACCAGCAGGGACGAATTCATGCCCGCGATCATTTTGACATTGCTTTGCGCCAAATTAAACGGACGAATCAAAATCGACGTGGAGCAAACCAATACGATGTTAAAAAGGTTTGCGCCGATCACATTGCC
>JAGCSD010000068.1 GCA_017964345.1 Clostridia bacterium | reverse complement strand
GTCGATCACGCAAACATCTGGATTTTCGATCAAACCGACCGCTTCCCGTGCCGCGTCGTCCGGCAAACACAGAAATACGATATCCGCACTGTTTAGCGCCTGCGCCCGCGCAGAGATATCTTTGCGCATTTCTTCCGGCAGCGTGACAAGCTGAATATCCCCGCGCACTTCCAGCCGCTGATGGATGCGCAAGCCGGTCGTTCCGGCAGAGCCGTCGATAAACACGCTTTTCATATTTGCTCCCTTCCCATATTATTTTGAATTTTTATACATCTATTATAGGCATTTCTGCATATTTGTCAAGCAGATTTGATAATTTATTCATATAAAAACGGCGGGCAGACGCCCGCCGCGATATTTGCACGATCGCTTCCTTGCGTTGTTTCTTATCCGCGCTTGGACAGCACGTCGGCTTCGTATTGTTTGATTTCGTCAAGCCATGACAGATCGCTTGCCACGCCGCATTCTTCGCAATACTGCTTCCACACGTCACCGAAGGGCAGGGTTTTGACTTCTTCCTGCATCGCCATCAGCTCGGTGAACTGCGCGGCATCCTGCAGAGATTTCAGCTTAGCGTTCGGCGTGCAAAGCGCCGCAAGCAGTGCTTTCTGCCAGGAGCGGATACCGACCGTCCAGGCGGCGATACGATTGATGCTGGCGTCAAAATAGTCCAGCGCCATGTACACGCGGTCAAGCGCGTCATTGCGCACAATCTCCTTTGCCATCTCCTTGGTTTCATCGTCAAAAAGAAGCACATGATCGGAGTCCCAACGCACACCGCGTGTGATATGCAGAGCGATTTCCGGGAAGAAGCATAAGAGCGCCGGAATTTTATCGGAAACGACTTCCGTGGGATGATAATGACCGTTATCCATCAGCGGCAGGCATCCCTCGTGCGTAGCGGCAAAGGTCAGTGAAAACTCGGCGCTCCCGGCGGTAAAGGATTCCACGCCGATACCAAACACTTTGGATTCCACACAAGGCTTGACCTTATTCGTATCAAACGGTTCGGAAAGGATTTCTTCGATGGATGCTTTATACCGCATTCTCGGAGTCAGGCGATCAGCCGGAATATCCTTGAAGCCGTCGCCGGTCCAGATATTCATCACGCAGGGAATACCGGTTTCCTCGGCAAAATACTGCGATATGCGAATGCACGCCTTGCCGTGTTCGATCCAGAACTTGCGCACCTTTTCGTCGGGACTGGAGAGTGTCAATCCGTCCTTGACCATCGGATGTGAGAAAAATGTGGGGTTGAAGTCGATACCCATGCCGTGTTTTTTGGCAAATTCCACCCACGGAGCAAAATGCTTCGGCTCTAATTTGTCACGGTCAACAAACCCGCCCTTTTCAAAAATTGCATAGCAGGCGTGAACATTGATCTTCTTTTTGCCGGGGCAAAGCGAAAGCGCCTTGTCCATGTCATTCATCAGCTCTTCGGGCGTTCTTGCCTTGCCGGGATAGTTGCCGGTGGTTTGAATGCCTCCGGTCAACGGACCGTCATGGTCGAAGCCGATGACGTCATCGCCCTGCCAGCAGTGGACAGACAACGGCACGTTTTTCAGTTTGGAGATGGCGACATCGGTGTCAACACCGAATGACGCATAGATTTTTTTGGCGGATTCGTAGCGTGCGTTCATGAATTCGATCTCCTTTATATTAAAATATTATAGTATACAGACACATTCTATGTATTATTATAACGAAAAACAACAGATCTGTAAAGTAAGGAATCCATTTATCCCGTCAGATTTTGCGCCGGATCGGCAGACTGTTGAGCGCTGACGTACACTTTGGCATTGATCGGACTATACCGCGAAACGGTAATCAAGGATTTGACATCTTCCTTGCCCGGCTCGCTCCAGACCTGAATCACATTGACCGTGTACCCCGTTCTGCCGCGCACGACGACCTTTTCCTCCCCGGGCGCAAGGTTGTAGAGGTTATCCACATCCAGAATCGTTTCCTGCGCGTACGGGACTTCCGACACTGTTTCCGTTTCAATGCGGACGCTCGCGTTATTCGCAAGTTTCATGCCGTAAATCTGCACCACCACATAATAGCGATTGCCCGAACGGTTCATTTCCGTATGCAGGAAATACGGCGTCGGGCTGTTGTTATACAGCTTCAGATCGGTGCTGGGCCAACTGACGGTTGCGTCCAATCCGCGGTCGATGTATTCACTCGGCCAGGTATGCGTGCGGCGCTCGGTAATTTCGATCGGCGCGTGGCGTCCCGGCAGATTGGCTCCGCACAGGAGCGCCGCGTTGAAAATCGTGGTCGAAACCTGACAAATTCCGCCGCCTACCGTTTCGTCGTACTGTTGCTGCTCGTTGATGAACACGCCCATGCCGAAGCCTTTTTCGGTGGTACGTTCCCCTACCCACTGGTTGAAAGAAAACGTTTCCCCCGGAAGCCACACATGCTCATCCAAACATTCGAGCGCCGTACGAATGTTATTCACGCGTCCTGCCGCGGAAGACGTGGAAAGCCACGTGCTGAATGAGCTTACCAACGTATAATCGCGTTCCAGGTCGGCGCGGCGCGTCGTCGGCTCTATGACAGTCGGCGTGAAGGCATACGTAAGGATTTCCTCATCCTTTCCCGCCAGCACGGCGATATCCCGGTACGCCTGATTGATATCCAAGCTGACGCCGACTTGCTCATCGGTATAGGTATAAAGCGGATGTCCGCCGTTATAGGAAAAGGAAACCGTGGCGTTGCGGCGCGGCACGTCGACTTCCGCTTTGATCTCCTTCAATCGCTCGATCAAAGGTGCGGAATCGCTGATAACCACAGCGGAAACGTCTATTGTTTCGCCGCGCTCCAAGCGAGCAAGCGCATCCCGACGCTCTTGCTCGGTACCCTTGCGCCCGACGTTCAGGGCTTTTTCCACCGCGCTGGCAACGTCCACCGACAGACGGAACGTTTCCCGATCCAGTTCCCATGTGTGATCCTGATATGTCAAAACAAGCTTATTAACGGGAATATGATAGTCCACGCAGGAAGCCAAAAGCTCCTGCGCTTCCTCTCGCGTCATGCCGCCCACATCATACCCCGAAACAGTGACACCTCGGAGAATTCTGCCGCTGAAGTAGTCTTCACTACGCGCCTGATAGGATTCAAAAAGCGCCTGCGTTTTGCTCTGCTCTTTCGTTTGAAACCAATAACGAACCAAAAGCAATATACTGGTAAGCAGCAGAATTGCCAGGCAAATCACAAGCGTGATGATATGAAAGAAAATACGATCTTGCTCAGCGTCTGTATGCTGCTTCATGTCAAACTTCCTATTCAAATAAAATGTAATACCCGCTGACATACCCCGTGGTACCGTCCTCGGTTACAACCAAATACCACCCGTCCGCTTCCTCTTTGACCGTCAGCTTATCGCCGGAGGACAGCACTTTCAGACTCGGATACGCCACAGTGGGTCCTTCCCGTAAATTGACCGTTTGCCCGATCAGCGCGGTACTGATCCGAGCGGGACGATCGCCGGACGGTATTTCTCCGCTGGGCAACGGTTCCGTCGGCTCCGGGGTAGGCGTACGCAGCGCCTCTATTTCTTCTTTCGTAAGGGATGGCGTCTGCACCGGCTCGTACGAAAAATCGCCGCGCCGTGTAATGCGATCCACCAACCAGCTTCCGTCTTGATAAACAAGACGAACACGGTACACGCTGTCCTTCCATGCCGGGATATTATACAAATCGTGCGCCATGGCGTCTGCCTTGGACATCTGTGTCGTATCCAGTTCGCCGTTGATGGCAAAGACCGCTTCTTTAACCGTTACGGTCTTGGTCGTCTGCCACGGGAAGACGAAGAGGTTGGAATACTGCAGTTTGTGCCCGTAATTGTTGATCAGATAAATGCGGTAGTTTTCCTGTAGAGGCATATACTCTTCGGATTGCAGATAGTCATAAGTAAAAAAGGCGGATTTATCGTCTATATCAGCGTTCAGCAGGATCACATCTAAGCGAGCCTTCAACGCATCATTGAGCAAAAAGTATAAATTAGACATCTTCATGCTGGAGAAAAAAGAACCCACGGTAACCCCTAACAACAGTGAAACCGTCAGAAAAACTTTGAGCGTATAAAGCAATCCTTTTTTCAGCTTTTCACTCATACCTGTTCTCTCCCCATTTTGTTCTTGTTTATTATAGCATATTTTACTCGAAATGTACACTTCCATTTCCGTCAATTCAGAAAAGTTTTATAATTTTCACGAAAACGTCGCAAGATAATCTTACTATCGTATGCAAATACACCGGCAAGGAGAGGATGTCTTATCGCCAACATTCTTTTGCGAACGCTGATCGTCTTTTTCGCATTGTTTCTGATGACGCGCCTGATGGGAAAACGGCAGATCGGGCAATTGCAACCCTATGAATTCACGCTGACGCTGATCGTCGCCAACTTAGCAACGGTTCCGATGGCGGACATTAATCTGCCGCTTTTGTGGGGCATTCTGCCGATTTATGTCCTGCTCGCGGCGGGACTGGTCCTGTCCTTGCTCTCGTTGAAATTCATGCCGGCGCGACGTGTAATCTGCGGCAAGCCTCGTATGCTGATCGCGCACGGCGTCGTCCTGGAAGACGCGCTTTGCGCCGTGCGCTACACCCTGCAGGACCTGCTCGAACAACTGCGTGCGCAAGGAGTATTCGATCCCTCCGAAGTGTATTACGCTATCCTCGAAACCAACGGACAGATCAGCGTACTGCCTAAAAGCGCGTTCCGTCCCGCCGAGGCAGGCGATCTGACGCCGTGTCCGCAGCAGGAGGAGCTGCACGTGGCTCTGATCATGGACGGTAAAATTCAAAAACAGAATTTACGGCAATTTCAAACAGACGAGGCATGGCTGAACGCCAAGCTGATTGAAAACGGATTTGCCTGCGCTAAGGACATTCTGCTTTCCACTTTTGACGGCACCACGCTGTACCTGCACGGCACGGGACGCTCGCCGCGCGTCCGGGAGGTTTCATGCGCAGTATCGTAACCGTATCGGTGTTGATCGTTGTATTTTTATGCGGCTCGATCTTCTTTGACGGCTTTGTCGCCTCTCTTTCGGAAGATATGGCGGCGCGCGCCGACTCCCTTTAAACAATGGACGACGTGCAGGAGTTGACGCGGATCTGGGAAGAAAAAAGCCGTTTTTTGGAGCTGATCGTGGATCATAAAGAAATTGACTCCGTCAATCAGATCTTATGGGCGATGGAAGCGGAAATCGAAGCGGATCACGATGAATTTCTGGAATCCAAGGCTCTGGCGGTCAAGCTCTTCCGGCACATCGGCGAACGCAATACTTTGGCGCTGAACAATGTTTTCTGACCGGAAACGAGCTGATTTCCGCCTGAAAACAGCATACGAAAACGGGCTGAGACTCCCTTCTCAGCCCGTCATTTTTTTTGAAAGATGCGTTAGTTCTTCGCGTCGCGCAATTTCTTCAAGCAAACGACCGCCATGGCAAGCGCCGTCAGCAGAAGCGCCCACAGACCGGTCGTCAGCGCATCGCCCGTCTTGCTCGGATTGCCGGGTGTCGTAGTGGCAGGTTCTTCGGCAGGCACGTTGAACAACGCGAACGTGCCGTTCAGATTCGGTGCCTGAACCGTCGCGGTGCCGTCCCCGTTCAGAGTGACCGGAACTTCCGTCACTCCGCCGTTTTCATCGATCAACGCCAACTGCAATCCGTTGACATTTTTCCATTCTTCCGGCAGTTCCATTGTGATCGTCACAGGGCCGTCCACCGGATAGATCACACCGGTTTGCGCGTCGACCGGAACAAGCGCATACGCGGAGAACGCGGCAAGGAAATTATTCTTCTTCTGTCCCGGCAATTTAGCGATCACAGCTTTCACCGTTTCATCCTGCACGGATTCGCTTTCCAGTGAGATCACCGCGTTATCCGGGATCGTCGCCGTTCCTTCGGGGTTTTCGGCGCCTTCCACTTTGCTCGTCAGCTTGCCGATCGAGGCTTTCCTGGTTTCGTCGCAGCGCGAGCAGTGAGCCGTCATCTCGCCCTCTTCCTCGGTCGTGGGCGACTTGGTGATTTCCCAAGTGAGGTCATGTCCCAGCGCGTCGGTGAAATCCCTCTTCTCGGTGTGGCTCGCGTCATGCGTGCAGACATAAGTCGTATATCCCTGTTCCGTGCAGGTCGGATTTGTCACCGTGCCCGCCTGATAGTTATGTCCCAGCGCGTCCACGTCGCGAGTTTCTTCCGCCGGGCAGCGCGAGCAGCGATATAATGCCTTACCTCCCGCTTCGCAGGTCGGCTCC
Organism: Clostridia bacterium; assembly: GCA_017964345.1. Classification (GTDB taxonomy): domain Bacteria; phylum Bacillota; class Clostridia; order Christensenellales; family QALW01; genus UMGS1322. The sequence continues at coordinate 182 of JAGCSD010000068.1, read as the reverse complement.
ACGGTGTATTCGACAAACCGGTAGTCATGTCCCAGCGCGTCGGTGTAATCTCTCTTTTCCGTATGGCTCGAGTCGTGCGAGCAGACGTAAGTCGTATATCCCTGTTCCGTGCAGGTCGGATTCGTTACCGTGCCCGCCTGATAGTCATGCCCCAGCGCGTCGGTGTAGTCGCTCTTATAGGT
>JAGCSD010000067.1 GCA_017964345.1 Clostridia bacterium | reverse complement strand
GAAACGTGGTAACAAAACTGCTGAAACGGTGGTTTATCGACGCATTCGGCGCGATGGCGATGGGCGTGTTCGCCTCGCTTCTGATCGGCACGATCATCGGGCAGATCGGCGTGTGGACGGGCTGGGCGTTTCTCGGTACGCTCGCGGGGTACGCCAAAAACGGCTTTGTCGTCGGCGCGGCGATCGGCGCGGCGGTGGCGAACGGACTGAAAGTCAAGCCGCTTGTCATGCTTTCCGCCGCGGTCGTCGGGGCGATCGGTTATCAGGAAGGCGGCGGTCCCGTGGGCGCGTATTTGTCCGCGCTGATCGGCAGTGAGCTGGCAAACTTGATCGCCGGCAAAACGCGTTTCGATATTTTGCTTGTGCCGAGCGTCAGTATTCTTTCCGGCGGACCGATCGGCGTTCTGACCGGACCGTATATCGACCGCTTCTGCCAGTGGATCGGACATGAACTCGGCGTTGCCATGGGATTGCATCCCGTTCTGATGGGCATGATCGTGGCGGTCGTGATGGGACTGGCGCTGACGGCGCCGATCTCCAGCGCCGCGATCGCGCTGGTCGTGTTCCGCGCCGAACTGTTTGACGGCAACACCGCCATCGCTCTCGCCGCCGGCGCGGCGACGGTCGGGTGCTGCTGTCAGATGATGGGCTTTGCCGCCGCGTCGTGGCGCGACAACGGTTTTTCGGGCTTCTTGGCGCAGGGACTCGGCACGTCGATGCTGCAGATCGCCAATATCGTCAAGCATCCGCTGATTCTCATTCCGCCGACGCTTGCGTCCCTGATCCTCGGACCTGTCGGCGCCACGCTTCTGACGGTGGAAAACACCTCGGGCGTGTTCGCGGGCATGGGAACGTGCGGGCTCGTCGGTCCCGCCGGCGCGTGGTCGCAGATGATGGCGAGCGGGTTTGACTGGTTTGCCTGCGTGAAGATCGTACTTCTCTGCTTTGTTCTGCCGGCGCTCTTGTCGCTTGTCATTTCCGAGGGAATGCGCAAGCTCGGCTGGATCAAACCGGGCGATATGAAATTAGACCTGTAAAGGGGCTTTTGTATGGAATACGATGGGATTTTTCGTCAGGCGCAGGCGCTGATACGTGAATTCTTGGAAAAGGCGCCGCAAAAGGAAGGCTCTTTGTTTGTGATCGGTTGTTCTTCCAGCGAGATCGCGGGGGAAACGATCGGCAAAGGGTCTGATCTCAACGCCGCGCAGGCGGTGCTGGACGCGGTATTGCCGGTTTTGCGCGAACACAAGATCTTTTTAGCGGCGCAGTGCTGTGAACATTTGAACCGGGCGCTGATCTTAGAGCGCGCGGCGGCGGAAAAATTCGGGCTTGAACCGGTAATGGTCGTGCCTCAGCCCAAGGCGGGCGGTTCGTTCGCTACGGCGTTCTGGCACGCCTGTGCCGATCCCGTGGCGGTGGAGTATATCCGCGCGAGCGCGGGGTGGGACATCGGCGGCACGCTGATCGGCATGCACTTAAAAGACGTGGCGGTACCGGTACGGCTTTCACAAAAGACGATCGGGCAGGCAACCCTGCTTTGCGCGAAAACACGCCCGAAATACATCGGCGGCGAGCGCGCGCGCTATGAATAGGAGGAACACGTAGGATGCCGGGCGGAGGACCGGGCGGCTTTATGCCGCCGTCGCACAGGATCGCGGAAAAAAATAAAGAGCCGAAACCGGAAAACATTCGGCAGGTTCCCGGCTATCTGAAACGGGTGATCGTGAAGTTTTTCTCACGCCTGTTCTATATTTTCGGGCTCGTGTGGGAAACCAGCCCCTGGATCCTGGTACTGCTTGTCGTTCTTTCCGCGGCGGAAGGGTTGCTTCCGATCGCCGGCACGTATATTTCGGCGCAGATCATCAATGCCTTGTCCCGCACGCTGACAGGCGAGGAATTGTTGATTTCTTCGCTGGGGCTTTTGTTTGTGTTCCAGTTTGCGTATTTGTTCCTGAATCGGCTGACCACGGACGTCAACAGGATCCTATCCAATCTTTCCGGGGAACTGGTCACCAATCATATCCGCCGTAAGATCATGCACAAGGTCAAGGATATCGACGTGGAAGCATTTGACCGTCCCGATTTCTATGAGGGACTTGAAAACGCCAACCGTGAGGCGGGTATGCGTCCGATCCAGATACTCAACGCCACCCTGAACATCATCAGCGTGACGGTTAGTCTGGTCGGTTTTATTGTCATTCTTGTCGGCATCAGCGGCTGGGCGCCTCTGCTTGTGGCGTTTTTAGCGCTGCCTTCGGCGATCGTCAGCTTCGTCTACCGTAAAAAAACGGCGGGGTATCTGCGCATTCGCTCCAAAGCGCGGCGGCAGATGAATTATTATTCCTCTACCGTCGTCAACAAAGACATGATCAAGGAAGTTCGCCTGCTGGGACTGAATGACGAATTTGAACGCCGCTATGACACGGTATTCCGTGATTATTTCAGGGGACTCCGGCGTCTGATCCTCCAGGAGGGCGCGTGGAATGTGGGACTGGGCATCCTGCGGATCTTTGTCAACTGCTTTCTGTTTTTCTTTGTGGCGACGCTTGTGCTGGAAAAGCAGATCCGGATCGGCGATTATTCCTTTTATACCGGCGCGCTGTCGTCCATTTCCTCCGGCGTGACGACCTTTGTCAACAGCACTGCGTCCATTTACGAGGGCACGCTGTTTATCGACAATCTGATTCTGTTTATGAAGCAGAAAGCAACCGTTTGCAGTCCCGAAAACCCGGAACCTGTTCGAACGGGAGTAGGACATACGATCGAGTTTGATCATGTGTCGTTCCGCTATCCCGGCAGCGATCACGACGTGATCCATGATTTTTCACTGAAACTGGAAGCGGGGCAGACCGTGGCGCTGGTCGGATTCAACGGCGCCGGCAAAACTACG
>JAGCSD010000066.1 GCA_017964345.1 Clostridia bacterium | reverse complement strand
TGCCGCCGCCGCAGAATCCGCGCGAAACATGGTGGAGCAGGTGGACGTGGACACGGTGGGGAAAATGATCGCCACGGAGCTGTACAACGCCGTCGCTGAGGCGCGCGAAGCGGAGCGGATGGATGATAACAAAGCTTCTCTGTCAAGTCGTTCGGCGCAAAAAAACAGGCGGATCAGCGGATCCGTCTGCTTTTGTTTTGCTCACGTTTTACGCGTTTTTGGTTACCAACAGCACCATATCGTCGGCGATCGGCTTTTCGGGGATCGCGAACGTGCCGTCGGGCGCGGTGATCGCGTCGTCGATCAGCGTATACTCGCCCGTGCGCGGATCGAACCACTGCGCCGTATAAGCCGCCTTTGTGTCGAGTTTGCGCAAAACGCCCGTCGGATCGGTGGTCTTGCGGTACAAATAGACCGCGTACACGTCGTTCCCGTCATGCGCGGCGGTATAGTAACCCTCGCCCGTTTTACGGAAATACTCTTCGTTGTCAAACTCCGGTACAAGACGCCACCACGCGAGTTTTTCAAAGAACGAACGCAAGTACGTCATTTGATCGCCGGTGGGCATATACAGCGCCGTGGACCACATCATTTCTTTTTCTTCGGGCAAAACGGTGTCCACGCCGTCGCCGGACGTCGAATCGAAACTGTAGCGGCTCTTGTAACACCAGATATCCGCCGCGCCGTAGCCGTACCCGTACATGCCGCTCAAATAACTGATCCAGCCGTTCGCGCGCGCGCCGTAATTCTTGGTATACAGATAATCATAACGCCCCTCGTAGTTGATCGCCACTTTATCTTCCCCGTTGTACCAATAATCCTTGGGAATCTCAAAGCTGTGCTGACGGTCGACGTCCGGGCGCCACTGCACGCCCCACCAGGTATGCTCTTTCACGCCGTAAAAAGACGAGCGCTGACTTTCGCGTTTTTAGCGTCCTCGCCCCAGTTCCACGGTGATTCCGTGACGGCGCCCCCTTTGGCGCCGCAGATCATGGCGTTTTCCTGATGCGCCGTGATCGGATGCTTATAGGGATCGAGGCGGTCGATAAACCGGCACATGGTGCGGTACGGGTTGTTTTCCGGCGTGATGCCGCATTTGTTGAAATACGAACGGTCGACCTCCTGCCCGAGCGTCCACAGAACGGGGTAGGCGGCGTAGCGCGCCACCCAATAACGCGTGACGCGATAAAGGAACGTCTCGTCAAACCACGGACTTTCGATACTGCCGATCTCGCCCGGGAAGATCAGTTCCGCGTTGGCGTGCAGAAAGCCTTTTTCGGCAATATACGAAAAATAACGGTCCACGCGGCGGAAATCCGCGACGTCGGTTTCATCGATCCCGTCAAACACGTTGTATTTGTGTCCGAGCGGTTCCGACTGATAGACGGTAAACCGCTGCGCGGCGCGGTGATCCGCCATCGCGCGGAAGCAGGAGTCGACCTTCAGGTCGCCCGCGTGCGGTCCGGGTTCGTCTATTTCCTCACGCAGCATAGCCCAATGCGTATCGCCCAGATAGAAAAACGGCGTGCCGTCATCATAGACGAAATAGCGTTTTCCGGGCTCCGTTTTCACGAAGCCGCGCTTATAGATTTCAAGTTCGCCCGTATATGGCTCGCATTCCACCGTGCCGGAAACGCCGTTTAAGCCAAATTCTTCCCACGCGCACTGCACGGTGTATCGCCACATACCCGCTTCGGGAAGCGCGAAGCGCACTTTCCATGTGGTTCCGCCGTCCCAGAATGCCGGCATCAGGATCGTTTTGCCTGTTTTCTCATGCACAAAGCGGACGTCGACTTCTTCTTCGCCAAGCTGCCCGATCGCCTTTGCCGCCGTAAAGGTCAACTCCGCCGCCAGCCATGTTTGTGTTTTCATAATTCGTTCTCCTTTAGTCGTTTGCTCCATTATTGTACTTGATAAAGCGGGATATGTCCATTCTTTTTTTTTCGTATCGCGCGTTTTTGTCCTATAAAAAGAGAGCAGTACGGAAAAGCACTGCTCAAAGAATCAGGCGATTTGGAAGATCCACACGGCGATCGTAAAGAACACGGTCACGCTGAGCGCGTCCACGATGGTGGTGATCAGGGGCGACGCCATGATCGCGGGATCGAGCTTGCACGCCTTTGCCGCCATGGGCATCATACAACCGAGCGTCTGCGCCAGACACACGGTAAAGACGAGCGCGAGGCTCGTTGTGAAGCCGAGCTGAAGCTGATCGGCGCCGTAGAGAAGCAAAACGCGCCCGAAGTTGATGATCGCCAGCGTCATACCGACGATCAGCGCAATGCGGATCTCCTTCCACCAGACCTTCAGAACGTCGCGCGGACGCATTTCGTCGATCGCCATACCGCGAATGACCATCGTGGACGTCTGCGCGCCGCAGTTGCCGCCTGTATCCATCAGCATGGGCAGGCACGCGATCAAAAGCGGCAGCGCCTGAAACGCCGTTTCGTAATTGGTGATGATCGAGCCGGTGATCGTGGCGGACACCATCAAAATGATCAGCCATAAAATGCGATTGCGCGCGTGCTTGAACACGCTTGCCTTGAAATAGCTCTCCTCAATGGGCACGACGGCCGCCATCTTGGAGAAGTCTTCGGTCGCCTCTTCCCGGATAACGTCCATGGCGTCGTCGACCGTGACGATACCGACCATGCGCTTTTCCTTATCGACCACGGGGAACGCCAGAAAGTCATACCGGTCAAAAAGCTTGGCGACGGTCTCCTTGTCCTCGGTCGTTTCCACATACACGATGTTGGCATTCATCAGCTCGTCCACCGTCTTGTGCGGATCGCTCATCAAGAGTTCACGCACCGTCACAACGCCCAGCAACGTGCGATCTGCCGCCAAAACATAGCAGGTGTACACCGTTTCGCTGTCGAGTCCGATTTTGCGGATACGCTCAAACGCCTGCTGAACAGTCATATCCTTGCGCAGAGAGATATACTCCGGCGTCATGATACTGCCGGCGGAGTCCTCGGGATACTCTAAAATCTTATTGATCGCGTCGCGCGTTTCGGGCGTACAGCTCTTGATGATCCGCTTGACGACGTTCGCGGGCATTTCCTCAATGATATCGACCGTATCGTCGATGAACAGCTCGTTGATCATGCCGACCAGCTC
>JAGCSD010000011.1 GCA_017964345.1 Clostridia bacterium | reverse complement strand
GCCGTCTTGCCGCCGGTGACTACGCGGTGGAAGAACGCATGATGCTTTCCTGCCGCGCGGAAGGGAAGGAACTGCTGGCGCTCAACGACGTCTGTCTCCAGCGCGCCAGCCGGGCAAGGTTGTTGAAATTTGAAGCTTTCGCGGGCGAGGAATTTGTCGATACGCTTTCCGCCGACGGGGTGTTGGTGGCAAGTCCGACCGGGTCAACCGCGTATTCGCTTTCGGCGGGAGGTCCGATCGTCAGCCCCAAGCTCAGCCTGCTTCTGATGACGCCGATTTGCGCTCATACCCTGCGCGCGCGGCCGTTTGTGTTCCGCGAGGATGAGCAGCTCCGCTTCCGCACGGCGGATGCCTGCGGTTTTGCCGTCATTTGCGACGGCGTAACGGCGCAGGGACTGACCGGCACGCGGGAAGTTACCGTTTCACGTTCCGCCTATCCGCTAAAGCGGATCCATTTTAAGGAAAATGATTTTTTTGCGCGGCTTCATTCCAAACTGGCGGAGTGGAATGCCGCGAAGGAGGATTGACATGAAAAAACTGCGCCATGCCAAAATTCTGGATATTATTGCGCAAAAGGAGATCGAAACGCAGGACGAACTGGTGGCGGCACTCAACGCGGCGGGTTTTCCTGTTACACAGGCGACGGTTTCCCGCGATATCAAAGACCTGCGCCTGACCAAAATTCCCGATGCGCGCGGCGGGTATAAATATACCTCCATCGAACACGCGGATTTCGGCGTTACCCCGAAAATGCGGCAGATGTTCGCCGACGCGGTGCTGTCTATCGCGAGCGCCAACAATTTGATCGTCGTAAAAACCATTAACGGTTCCGCCAACACCATCGGCGTGGTGATCGATGCCATGAAACATCCTGCCATTCTCGGCAGTGTGGCGGGGGATGATACCATTCTGATCGTAGCGGCATCGAGCGCGCAGGTGCCCGACGTAACGGAACAACTGCAAGCTATGTTGAAATAGGAGGTGCGCCTATGCTCCGCCAACTTTCCATTCGCAATATCGCGCTGATCGAAAACCTGGTTTTAGAGCCGGGTGAGGGTTTTACTGTGCTTTCGGGCGAAACGGGCGCGGGCAAATCGATCATTATTGACGCGCTGAATCTTGTTCTCGGGGAACGCGCCGATAAGGAGCTGGTGCGCTCCGGTGAGGCAAAAGCGCGAGTGGAAGGCGTTTTTTCTTTGGAAGACACCCCGCTTGTCAAGGAACTGCTGGCGGAAAACGGGATAGATACCGAGGATGATACGTTGATCATTCTTCGGGAACTCTCTGCCGACGGCAAAAACCTGTGCCGGATCAACGGCACGGCGGTCACGCTGGCTTTTCTCAAAAAAACGGCGGATAAGTTAGCGGATATTCACGGTCAGCACGAGCATCAACTATTGCTCGATAAGGCGAATCATCTTTCTTTTTTAGACAGTTTCGGCGGGGATGAGATCGCGCGGCAGAAAGAGAGCGTGCGCCTCGCCTGTACATATTATCAGTCTTGTATCGATCAGTTGAACGGCGATTGGGGCACGGAAGAAGAGCGGGAACGCCGGATGGAAATGCTGCAGTATCAGATCGACGAGATCGAAAACGCGGAGGTCACCGTAGGGCAGGAGGCGGAATACCGCGCCCGTGCCGACCGCATCAAACATGCCGATAAAATCCGTGATGCGCTGACGGAAGCCGGTCACGCGATCAGCGATTCCGCCATCGATCAGATCCGTGCGGCGATGAGCGTTCTTTCCCGCGTTTCGGATAAGGCGGACGATTATCAAGCCCTGCAGGAACGGTTAGACAGCGCGTTTTACGAGTTGGAGGATATCGCCGAGGAGCTGGATAAAAAGGCGGGCGATGTGGACGCTGATCCGTATGAGCTTGAAAACCTGGAGGAGCGCCTGTCCGTCCTGAAAAAGCTCTTCCGCAAATACGGACCTGACGAAGAAGCGGTTTTGAAGTATTATGACGACGCGTCGGAGGAGCTTCTGCGCCTGCATAACGCGGAGGAAACGATTGCGGAACTGGAGAATCAGGCAGAACGTTTTAAGAAGGATTATATGGTCAAGGCGCGTCGCTTGAGCGAACTGCGGCATGACGCCGCGATCGCGTTTGAAGATCGCATTCGCGCCGAGATGGAAGAGTTGGGAATGAAAGATGCGTCGCTGGAAGTAGATTTCGGCGAGGAAGGGGACAGCGTTTCCCCCGACGGGATCGATACAGTGGAATTTTTGTTTTCCGCCAACAAGGGCGAACCGGTCAAACCGCTTTCCCGCATCATCAGCGGCGGTGAAATGAGTCGATTTATGCTTGCCATGAAGAGCGTGGCGGCGGATGACGCTATGTTGCCGACCATGGTGTTTGATGAGATCGATACCGGGATCAGCGGGCCGGGCGCGCAGGTGGTTGCCCAAAAGATCGCGCGTCTTTCGCGCCGTCATCAAGTGCTGGCGGTCACGCACCTGCCGCAGTTGGCGTCCATGGCGGATTGCCATTTCCTGATCCGCAAGGTGACCGATGCGTCCCGGACGCATACCGAGGTTTTGCCGATGACGCGGCAAGAGCGTGTGCGGGAAATTGCCCGTCTTGCCGGCGGCGCCGGTACAGAGCTTGCCGTTCGCCGCGCTGATGAGATCTTAGCCGAGGCGGAACGCTTCAAACGCAAGACCGAATAAAACTTGATTTATCCTATTCAAAAGAAATCCACCTTTCACAGGTGGATTTATTATTTGCAAAAAACAGTATCAAGGAACGCCTCAAACGAATAGGCGTAACGGATTTCTTCAGGGATTGGCTGATAGGGCGAAGAAAAAAATGCGGGATCCAAACACGGTTCTTTCGGATCGATCACCAACTGGTTCTCCTTGCGGTAAAACGGTGCTTGACGGCAATCGACGGTAGTAACAAGCTTTTTGTTCATGCCCAGCATTTCGCCAAGCCGCGTGGTGGCGCCTGTTTGGAAACTGTTTTCGATCTCCAGTACGGCGCGGGCGTTGCGGTAAACGTCTACGGTTTCCTGCACGGTAAGCGGTTGAAAGGATACATCGCTTTTTTTCACATGGCGGAAACAGCGATTAAAGAGCTTGTTGTAGTAAAAGTACAGCGGGTGCGGATTGTAGACAAAGCAGTAAAACCGCAGATGCAGGCGCGCACATTCTTCCTTGATTTTTTCCAGCACGACCGGACGGATCGAGTGCAGGGTGCCGACAAAGGCGAGGTCATAGGAGGGAACGGCGGGGGAAGACACGTCGTATTCTTTTGTGAATCCCCAATAGGCGTAGCGCAGACGGGGATCGCGCGCGACATCGGCTTCGTCAAAGGAAAAAATGCGGTCAAAAAACCGGAATTTGTCGGTGATATGACGCATATTGGCGATGGAGTCCCACAAGTACAGCTGAAAACGCGCCGCGGGATAGCGGGTGTGAAACGCTTCCAGCACACGCGCGGTGGGAGCTTCGCATTTGATAAATAAAATTTCGTCGTAACAGGGCTTCAGTGAAGAGAGAACGCGGCGGAAATAGGCTTCTGTCTTTCTGTGATAGAGTCTGCTGTCCCGGCGCATCAGAATGCGCGCCAGTCCGCCGTGGGATGGCTGTTCGTCCACCAGGTCTACATCGTGACCGCGGGCAAGCAACGCGTCG
>JAGCSD010000065.1 GCA_017964345.1 Clostridia bacterium | reverse complement strand
GTAATATATAGCCATCCTTGATTTTCATGCCGATCCTCCGTTTAATCGCCCGATGTGACGATCTCGATCAGTTTTTTGTTGAATTCCTCGGCGTGTTCCTCGTGCGGCAGGTGTCCGCATTCTCCGAAGGTAGCGGAATATACGTCGGGCAATTCGTCTTCAAACCGTTCCATCATGCTCAGAGGATGCCACGTATCATCTTCGCCCCAGAAAAGGTAGACCGGCGCTTTGACCAGTGACAGAGAATCCATCACGGCGCTGTCGTTCCACGCGGCAAGCGCGCGCAGACAGGCGTCTAAATTGTCATGATGGGACAGTACCTTGAAATAATGGTTGACCACGCTTTTAGAAGCCATGCGCGGATCGTAATACGCCTCTAACAGCACCTTTCGTACCGTGTGGGGGCGGAAGAACGTGAAAACAAAATCCGACAGAAGCGGCTTGGCCGCGCGGCGCAGGGTGGCGGGGCAGGTTTTGGTCAGCCCGCCGGGTGTGAGCAGAACCAGCTTTCTAATCAGATCGGGATGCTTGACGGCGAGGTTCAGGGCGATGATGCCGCCGGTGCTGAAACCGGCAAGGACCAACTCCTTCAATTCCATGGCGTCAATGAAGTCGACCAGCATTTCGGTAAAATCGTCGATCGTATATGCGCAGTCCGGTTTATCGGAAAGTCCGTGCCCGATCAAATCGACCGTAATGACACGGCAATACTCCGAAAGCGCGTGTACGTTGCGGCGGAATGTATACATCGCCTGCCCGATCCCGTGGATCATCAGCAGGTTTTCCCCTTCGCCTTCCTCATAATAGCGGATCTTTCGTCCGCCCGCTTGTATATACTGCCCGGATAAACCGCGCGTTTCCGTGGATTCACTCATAGAGAACTCTCCTTTCTTATGCTTGCGGCGCGTCCGGCGTCGGCGTGATCAGATTGGTGGTCGGCGCGGTCACGTCGGTGGTCGGCACGTCGACCGCAAATTCGCTTTCCGGCACGAGATAACGTTTCATCAGATATCCTTCCATGCCGCCGACGGTGCGGACGTGTACCCATTCGGTGCCGTCCGCCAAAATGGTGACAAGCGTACCGTGCGCCAATCCGCCTAAAATGCTGTATGTCGTACCCGGACCGCTGCGCAGACGCAGGGTCTCGTTGGGATTAGACAGCTTGACGCAGAACGAAGCGCCTTGAGCAACCACCGGTTCGTCCGGAATGACCGGCGATGGTGTGGCGGTCGGAGCGGCCGTAGAGGATGGAGTGGGAGTTTCCGTGCCCGAATCAATGGGCATTTGCGTGTCAGCCGCCGTGTCCGGTACGGAAGATTCGATATCATCCTTGGGAACGGGATAGACCATCTTAGCGTGTACGATGATGCGCATTTTGCCGGTCGCGTCACAGGTGGAAAGCGTCAGGATCCGATCCGCGGCGGAAAACGATACGTCATCGCGGAAAAGACCGCGGTCGTTGGTTTCGTTGCACCAGTTGATAAAGGAAACGTTGCTGTAGAAGCCCGTTGTCAGATAAATGTCTTCCGGTTCGCATTTATAGACGCTGTAAACTTGATACCGGTAGGTACCGTAGAGCGTATCGAGAAAAATATACCGGTGCGCGTCGTAAAACGCGCGCGTGCCGCGCAAAAAGTTGTTGAGCGTGGCGAACATCGTGCCGTCGCGCATATTGTGACCGTGTAGGATCAGATTGCGCGAGAGCGGATTTACCTTGCAGGGGGAAGTATAAAAGATCGTACCCGACGTGGACACCGAACGGTCATAGCTGTGCGTCAGATAGAAATCCGTCTGCTTGTTTTCCGCTGCCACGGGGTAGTTGATGCCCATGCCGTACATATAGATCCACGCGCTGATGTCGGAATTGACCGAATCGTGAAGGGACCAGATGGTCGCTTGTTTGTTGGTATAGCCTAAAATTTGCTCAATGGCGGTTCCCTGCCACTGCCCCGAAGGGGGCAGATCGTCCACCAAACCCAACGGGGAAAGTCCCAAAGGATCGAATCCGTCGGGATCGTCGGTATTGTACAGATTCGCCCAATCGAGGGACGGGATCGTATAATCGTCACTGAGAGGATCGTCGATCTGTCCGCGCTCGGCAAGCGCCGTGTACTTCTGCGCCGCCAGCACTTCGCCGATGCGTTTGTCAAACAGGCGGAACGCGCAGACAGAGATCACGATGACCAAGAGGATCGGGATACCGCGCAGGAGCACGGTACGCACCCGTCCGCCATCGCCTTTGCGTTTGATTTTTACTGGTTTGTAGCCGCTCATGGTATCTGCCTCCGTTGCTTTGCAGTCGTATCATGCACCAGTATTTTACCACAAAATCGCGTTTTGCGCAATATAATATATGCGATTATTTTATAAGATAAGAAAAAAGAATTTGATTGCAAGAAAGATGGTTTTCATGTACAATAAAAGCAGAAACACTTTGCGGGAGGCGGGCTATGGACGAAAAAAGTCTTCGTGCGCTTGAAATACAAAAAATACGGGAAATGCTGGCGCGGGAATGTGTGACCGAGCCGGGCAGGGAACAGGCGCGGACGCTTGCCGTCAGTACGGAAGAAGAGGAAGTACGCGCCATGCTGAACCAAACGGGCGAGGCGTTCTCTTTCCTGACGCGGCACGGCGCGTCCCCGATCCGCGGATTTCCGGACATTCGTCCGGTTTTGGCGCGCATACGCCTTGACGCGGTGCTTTCCATGCGTGAATTATTGGATATGGCGGCGTTTTTGCGCGCGGTACAGACCGCGCGGCGTCTGTTGTGCGAGGGGGAAACGGAGGAAACAACTCTTTCCGCTTCCGCGTCCCTGCTGACGCCCTTGCGCGATACGGAAGAAGCGATTACCCGCGCGATCCTCAGCGATACCGAAATGGCGGACGACGCCAGCCCGCAGCTCGCGTCCCTTCGTCGGCAGATACGCAGACAAAGCGAGGCGGTCAAGGAAAAGCTGACGGCGCTGATGCGTGGATTGGAAAAACAGGGCGTCCTGCAGGAAGCCGTGATCACCATGCGCTTTGACCGCTATGTTTTGCCGGTCGTCGCCGCTCACAAAAAGAGCGTGCCGGGCATCGTACACGATCAGTCCGCCACAGGCGCCACGCTGTTCATTGAACCCATGGCGGTGGTGGAGATCCATAACGACATCCGTCGCCTGCAACTGGAAGAACAGGAAGAGATCCAAAGGATCTTAGCGGATTTTTCGCATCGCCTCTATACGGCGGCGGCACAGGCGGAAAGCAGCAGTCAGCTTATGACACAGCTTGATATCGTGTTTGCCAAAGCGCGGCTGGCGCGCCTCTATGACGGCGTTTGTCCGGGCATCAATAGCAAAGGTGTTCTGGATATCCGCGCCGGGCGGCATCCGCTTTTGACGCAGCATACGGTGGTGCCGATCACCGTATGGGTAGGGGAAACATTTACGGTGCTTCTGATCACCGGACCGAATACCGGCGGCAAAACGGTTACGCTCAAGACGATCGGCTTGTTCGCGCTGATGACGCAGACGGGACTGTTCCTGCCTGCCGAGGAGGGGACGCAAATGCCTGTCTTTGACGGGATATTCGCCGATATCGGGGACGAACAGAGCATCGAACAGAATCTGAGTACGTTCTCCTCGCACATGAAGCAAATCGCGTCGATCATGCGGGAGGTCACGCCGCGCTCGCTGGTGCTTCTGGACGAGCTGGGCGCGGGTACCGATCCGGCGGAAGGGGCGGCGCTCGCCATGTCGATTTTAGAAGAATTGCGCCGCAAACGCATCCGCACGGTCGTCACCTCACATTACGCGGAGCTGAAGGCATACTCGCTTTCGCACGCGGGAGCGGAGAACGCATCTATGGAGTTCGACGCGGTGTCCCTGCGACCGACTTACCGTCTGCTGGTCGGCGTACCGGGGAACAGCAACGCGTTTTTGATTTCCGCCAAGCTGGGCTTGGAACGCTCGCTGATCGATCGCGCGCGCAGTTATGTGGACGAAGACGCGCGCAAGCTTGACAAGGTGCTTGCCGGCGCGGAGGAATACCGCGTCAGCGCGCAGGCGCAGCGTACCGAGGCGGAACAGCTTCGCCGGACGCTGGAAAAGGAAAAACGGGAGTTGGAAAAAGAACGGAAGGCGCTGGAACAAGAAAAAGAACAGGCGGTCAAAAAAGCAAAGCGCGAAGCGGAAAAGATCCGTGAACAAGCTTTGGCGGAAGCCAATGATACGATTGAGAAGTTGAAAAAACTGAGTGAGC
>JAGCSD010000010.1 GCA_017964345.1 Clostridia bacterium | reverse complement strand
GTCTGACGTTTGCCGTGCAGGAGGCTCTGCCGGCGAATACCGAGATCACCGTTCAGCTGACGACGGAAAACGAACACGCCGATACGGCGGAAGCACAGCTTGTTATGATTGTCAGGACGGTTCTGCCGGGGGACGTGAACGCGGACGGTTCGGTCGACGACAAGGACCGGATGCTGTTATCGCGCTTTCTGGCGGACTGGAATATCTCTGCCTACATGTTTGATCCCGCGGCGGCGGATATCAATCATGACGGAAGAATCACCGCGATTGACCGCATGATTCTTGCCCGTTACTTAGCGGAATGGGGAGATCCGTATACACAGTATTTTTCATAAATTACATTTTACGGCATGCGCAAAAAAATTTTAACAAATAGTAAAAAAAACTATTGACAAACACATGGAGAGCGTATATAATAAGACACAGAAGTAAAATACGAACAATGTTTGTTTCCTACAAACGGTCTACAAACGGCGTGTCGTATCACGGAAGGATAAGGTGTTGATTATGAAAAAAGAGTACAGCAAGCCGGAAGCCGATCTCTTGGTATTGAGGGCATATGTTTTGACCGATAGCGATCCGGAAGGTCAGAATCCGCTTGACCCCGGCTATGAAGAAGAGGAACTGGACTAAGTTCTCCACCAAATCGGATATGTAAAAAAGATCGCCGACAAGGTCGGTGGTCTTTTTGTGCCTGTTTGCTTGCGTTATTGCAAAAAAGACACCGAAGGCGTTGAGCCTTCGGTGTCTTTTATTGGATGTTCAAATGAAACGCCGTCCACGGCGCGATTTCGGGCGGGTAGCAGATGAATTGCATGGATTCCTTTTTCGTCGGATGGATCAGGCGGAGTTTGACGGCGTAAAGCGCGAGCTGCTGTCCCGGCTTGTTTACGTGCGCGCCGTAGCGCTGATCGCCCCACAACGGACACCCCAGATGCGCCATCTGTACGCGGATCTGATGCGAACGCCCTGTTTCAAGCTGAACAAGTAAAAGCGAGAGCTTGCCCGTCTTCGTTTCAACCGTTTGCAGAACGCGATAGTTCAAAATAGCTTTTTTCGCGCCCTCGACCGCTTGCGGAACGACGGAAACGGTATTGGTTTTCTCGTCTTTTTTTAAGTAGTCGACGAGGCGGTCGGCCGGGTTCTTGGGTACGCCGCGCACTACGCAATAATAAGTGCGTTTGAGTTCGTTTTCTTTCAGTTGATCCGCCAAACGCGCCGCCGCTTTGCTCGTATGGGCAAATACCGCCAGACCTCCGGCAGGACGATCAAGTCGATGCACAAGTCCCAAATAGACCTCGCCGGGTTTTTCGTATTTTTCCTTGATATACCGCTTTAACTGGTCGAGCAGGGAATCGTCGCCGGTATGATCCCCGGCGATGATCGTGTTCTGCGGTTTTTCCGCTACGATAATGTGATTGTCTTCATACAGAATTTCAAACATTGGTTTTCTCCCATCTGCCCGACGCGCCGCAGGGCAGGATCACGTTTCCGCGCGTTTGCTTCAGCCCGATTTCCTGTGCGTCCGCTTGCCCGCCGAAACGGTTGACGACGGTTTTTTCCAATACGTTTCTCAAAACAAGCGGCTGAAGTCCGGTTGTGTAACTGTTCAAAAGCACGAATAAGGGTTCGTCGGAAAGCACCTGTACCACTTGTTCCATGAACGGAAAGAGCATATCTTCGAGGTGCCAGACTTCGCCGTTCGGACCGCGTCCGTAACTCGGCGGATCGAGCAGAATGCCGTCGTAGCGGTTGCCGCGACGGATCTCCCGCTGAACGAATTTCAGGCAATCGTCCACGATCCAGCGCACCGGCGCGTCGGACAGGTGCGAAAGCGCCAAATTCTCTTTCCCGACGGCGACCATGTTTTTCGCGGCGTCCACGTGGCAGACGCTCGCACCGGCGCTCGCGCACGCGACAGTTGCCGCGCCGGTATAGCCGAATAAATTCAGTACCTTGACCGGCTTTTGGGAACTTTTGATCTTTTGGATCATCCAGTCCCAGTTGACCGCCTGCTCCGGGAACAATCCCGTATGCTTAAATCCCATCAAGCGCAGCGAGAACGTCAAATCGCGCCAGGAAACCGTCCAAAAATCAGGCACTTTTTTCTCAAAACTCCATGCGCCGCCGCCGGAGGACGAGCGCGTATACCGCGCGTGGACCTCGCCCTTTCGCGGTTTCCGCTCGTATGACCAAATCACCTGCGGATCGGGGCGCAGAAGAACGACGTCTTTCCACCGCTCGAGCTTCATGCCCTCGCCGGAATCCAGCAGTTCATAGTCCTGCCACGAATCCGCTATCCACATATCTTTTCCATGGAGAGAACGCACGTTTTATCGTTCAACTCCCACTCCTTCGCGTTTGCCAGCGGTTCTGCGCAGGAAACGGAATCGGCAAGCGTGTCGGCGGCAATGCTTTCGGCATATTCGTTCACGATGCTTTGAAGCGTTTCGTCGCCGGTGACGACCAGACGGATATGGTCGGTAACTTCCAGTCCGATCTCCTTGCGCATGGTCTGAATTTTGGAAACCAGTTCGCGCATATAGCCTTCACGGATCAGCGCGTCGGTCAGATTCGTGTCGAGAATGACCGTCATGGTGGCGTCGCTCTGAGCGGCAAAGCCGGACTTGTTGGCGGGGGTGATCAAAAGGTCATCCGCCGTCAGCGATACGCTCGTGCCGTCAAGATCAAGCGTTAAAACGCCGGAAGCGTTTAATTCTTTCATCATGGCAGAGCCGTCGCCCAAGGATAGCGCCTTGCCGATCGCGCCTACCAGTTTGCCGTATTTCGGTCCCACCGTACGAAGCTGCGGTTTGAACGTATAAGTGATAAAATCGTCCGAATCGTCGGTAAACCGCACGTTTTTGACGTTCATTTCGTCTTCCAGCTCCCGGCAGAACAGCTCCGGCAGGACTTTCGCGCCGGTAATATACATGGCGGAAAGCGGCTGACGGTTCTTGATATTCGCGTCGTTGCGGCAGGCGCGCCCCAAAGTGACCGCTTGCAGAACGAGCGCCATATCTTCTTCCAGCTCTTTGTCGATCCACGCGCGGTTCGCCGTCGGGAACGCGCACAGATGCACGCTCTCCGGCGCGGAAGAATCCAGCGAGCAGACAAGATTGCGGTACATTTCATCCGCAATAAACGGCGTATAGGACGCGGTTAGTTTGACAAGCGTGACCAGCACCGTATAGAGCGTCATGAACGCGTTGATTTTGTCCTGCGTGGTTTCCTTGCCCCAGTAGCGTTCACGCCCGCGCCGCACGTACCAGTTGGAAAGCTCGTCGGTGAATTCCGCCAGCGCACGCGCCGTTTCGGTGATTTTATATTGCTCCAGTCCTTCATCCACGAAACCGATCAGGCTTTGCAGACGGGAAAGGATCCACTTGTCCATCACGGACAGTTTATCATATTCCAGTTTGTATTTGGTCGGATCGAACTGATCGATCTCGGCGTACATCACGAAGAAAGCATAAGTGTTCCACAGCGTTCCCATATACTTGCGCTGCGCCTCACTGACCGCCTCGGCGTAAAAGCGCGACGGAAGCCAGGGCGCGCTGCCGGTATAGAAGTACCAGCGTACCGCGTCGGTGCCCTGCGCGTCAAGAACCGACCAGGGATCGACCACGTTGCCTTTGTGTTTGCTCCTTTTGATCCCATTGCCGTCATTGCCGTGACCAAGCACGATACAGTTCTTAAACGGCGCTTTGTCAAAGAGTAGCGTCGAGATCGCAAGCAGGGTATAAAACCAGCCGCGCGTCTGATCGATCGCTTCGCTGATGAAATCGGCAGGGAAGAGCTTTTCAAACGCCTCTTTGTTCTCAAAGGGATAGTGCAGCTGCGCGAACGGCATGGAACCGCTGTCGAACCAGCAGTCGATCACTTCCGGTACGCGGTGCATCACACCGCCGCACTTTTCACATGTCATGGTCAACGGATCCAGAAACGGCTTGTGCAGTTCGATATTTTCCGGGCACCCCGTCAATTCCGCCAGTTCTTTGCGCGAACCGACGGTATGGAAATGACCGCATTCGCACTGCCATACGGGAAGCGGCGTGCCCCAGTAACGCTCACGCGAAAGTCCCCAGTCGATCACGTTTTCGAGGAAATTGCCCATGCGGCCTTCTTTGATCGACTCCGGGATCCAGTTGATCGAACGGTTGTTGCGGATCAGCTGATCCTTCACGGCGGTCATTTTGATGAACCAGGTGGAACGCGCGTAATAGATCAGCGGCGTATCACAGCGCCAGCAGAACGGATAACTGTGCGTGAATTCCAGCGCCTTATAAAGCCTTCCGGCTTCTTTGAGGTCTTTGATGATGACTTTATCGGCGTCCTTGATAAACATCCCGGCGTAAGGCGCGGCATCCTCGATAAAGCACCCCTGCGGATTGATGAGCTGGACAAGCGGCAGATCGTTCTCGCGCCCCACGCGCGCGTCGTCCTCACCGAAAGCGGGCGCGATATGCACGATACCGCTGCCGGCGTCGAGCGTAACGTAATCGTCCGAAACGATGAACCAGGCGCGTTTGTCCGGCTTGGCGAAAGGGAAGAGCGGTTCGTATTCCATGCCGCACAGGTCGCTTCCCTTGACGGTCTTTTTGATTTGAGCGCCCTCGCCGAGCGCGCTTTCGAGGAGCGCTTCGGCGCAGATATAGGTCATGCCGTCTTTTTCGGCAAAAACGTACGATTCATGCGCGTTGACGCATAATGCCACGTTGGAGGGAAGCGTCCAGGGCGTGGTCGTCCATGCCAAGAAGCAAAGATCGCTTCGTCCTTTGACGAGGAACGTGACGAAAATACTGGTTTCCTTGACGTCCTTATATCCCTGCGCGACTTCGTGCGAGGACAGCGCCGTGCCGCAGCGGGGGCAGTAGGGAACGACTTTGTGCCCTTTGTACAGCAATCCTTTTTCCGCGATGGTCTTGAGCGCCCACCATTCGCTTTCGATATACTTGTCTTCATAGGTGACGTAAGGGTGCTCCATGTCCGCCCAATAGCCGACACGGTCGCTCATTTTCTCCCATTCGCCCTTGTACTTCCACACGCTTTCCTTGCACCGCTCTATAAACGGCTCAATACCGAACTCTTCGATCTGCGGCTTGCCCGAGATACCAAGCTGCTTTTCGACTTCCAGCTCAACGGGCAGACCGTGTGTGTCCCATCCGGCTTTGCGCTGAACGTGGTAGCCCTTCATCGTGCGGTAACGCGGAATGATGTCCTTGATGACGCGCGTTAAAATATGCCCGATATGCGGCTTGCCGTTGGCGGTCGGCGGACCGTCGTAGAACGTGAATTCTTCCTTGCCTTCGTTGGCTTCCACGCTGCGCTCAAAAATATGATGTTCTTTCCAATATGTCAGAACTTCTTTTTCCCGATCTACGAAATTCAGACCGGTATTGACTTTTTTGTACATCCTGTTCCTCCCAAACGAAAAAATAAGCCTTGGCTATTCGGAAACCAAGGCAAAACCACCAAATAAGCGCGTACAATCATACGGTTTCCGGTAACGGCGGAAAGCCGGCATTGACTACTGGAATTCCCCAATGCCTCTGGCGGGTGATACCGTTTGAGCAAGTACGATGCCGCTTTCAGCGTTTGCGGTATTCTCTGTAACGCCTTTTTCTCAAACAGCGTGTCCCGATAAACGAGTTTTATTACGACTGTTATTATATAGGAAAGCAAATATTTTGTAAAGGAGATTTTTTACCGGCGCGCACCCCGCCGACGGCATTATCGGGCTTCCAACCAATCGCAGATGACGTCCGCCGGCTTTTTGACGAACATCGCCGCCATAGCGTCGCTTTGCTTTTTCAGCTTTTCGCTGTCGAACAGACGCCGGATGACGAGCGCGGGCAGACGCGCCGGATCGTTGGAGGCGATCGCCATGCCGTGCGT
>JAGCSD010000064.1 GCA_017964345.1 Clostridia bacterium | reverse complement strand
TGGAAATTTTCAGAGAGCAGATCGAGCAAACGGTACTTGTCAAAATGGATCAGCTCGTTTATGAATACTATCAGGACGCGCTGACCGAGGATGAAACACGCGTGTTTCTAAGCCGTGTAGGCAAGTTCGGCTTTGCCGACCGCCATATCACGGAATGCACCGATCTGATCAAGGCGAAAGACGTTTCGCGCGCGGCGTATGCCGCGGGTGAAGCACATTTGGCAGCGCAGGAATACGCGGAAGCGGTACAAGCGTTTCGGCAGGTGCGCGAGCAGGACGCGCAGTATGATGCCGCGCAGGACGCTATCGCGCTGTGCCGGACGGTGTACGGCGACAGGCAATTAGAGCGCGCGCGGGAAATGCTGTCCGCCAACAATAAGAACGGCGCGCGGCAGGCGGCGGAGGAGCTGATCGATCTTTTCGGCACCTATCCGACGGCGGAAGAGTTTTTGACTTCCTTTACGCTGACGGCGGAATAAAAAAGTTGACGAATTGCAAAAAACGCTTGTCAAAAAAAGCAAATTGTGCTATGATTATGATGTAATTTTTCTTCGAGGTTTTGTTCATGAGGCTTTTGGAAGAGAAGATACGTTCCGAGGGACACGTGCTTCCGGGAAATATCTTGAAGGTGGACGGTTTTCTGAACCAGCAAATCGACATCGACCTTCTTGACGCCATGGGGCGGGAGTTCGCCGCCCTCTTCCAAGGGACGCGTGTAACCAAAATCCTGACAGTGGAAGCCTCGGGTATTGCGCTGGCGTGTATCACTGCGCGGCACTTGGGCAATGTGCCGGTCATATTCGGCAAAAAACATAAAACATTAAATCGGGATGAGAGCGTCTACTCCACTCCGATTTTTTCATTCACGCATCATACGTCATACGACGTGACCGTCGCCAAACGCCTGCTTTTGCCGGGCGATCGGGTGCTGATTATCGACGATTTTCTCGCCGACGGCAAGGCGGTGCGCGGTATGATGGATTTAATCGCACAGGCGGGCGCCCGGCTTACGGGCGTCGGCATCGCCATTGAGAAGGGATTTCAAGGCGGCGGGGACAAGCTGCGCGCCGAAGGCGTTCCGGTGCATTCTTTAGCGATTATTGACGAAATGAACGGCGAAGAGATCCGTTTTCGCCCTCAACCTTGATGTAATTTGGTTTACATAAAAAATATGCCATTATGGCAAGGAGGAAAAAACATGAAAAAGGTACTCGTATTACTCATCTCTGTGTGCCTCGTCTTCACGGCCTTTGTCGCCTGCGCCGCTAACGGCGGTCAAACGGCAAACCCCACGGACGACGCCAACGCCGGCAAGAAGGACTCGATCAAAGTCGGTTTCATCTTCCTGCACGATGAAAACTCCACCTATGACCTCAACTTCATGAACGGCGCCAAGGCCGCTCAGCAGAAACTGGGCTTGAGAGATGACCAGATCATCTTCAAGTATCCGATCGAAGAAGGCAATGAGTGCTATGAAGCCGCCGCCGACCTGGTGGATCAGGGTTGCGACCTTGTGTTTGCCGACAGTTTCGGTCATGAGCAGTACATCATCAAAGCCGCCGAAGAGTTCCAGAACGTGCAGTTCTGCCATGCTACCGGCACCCAGTCCACGGTCAAGACCGATCTGAAGAACTTCCACAACGCGTTTGCTTCCATCTATGAAGGTCGCTTCCTCGCCGGCGTTGCCGCGGGAATGAAACTCAATGAGATGATTGAAGCCGGCAAAATTACCGCTGAAGAAGCTGTGATGGGTTATGTCGGTGCGTTCCCCTATGCCGAAGTGGTTTCCGGTTACACCTCGTTCTATCTGGGCGCCAAATACATCTGCCCGTCCGTTACCATGAAGGTCAACTTCACCAATTCCTGGTATGAACCGACCAGCGAGAGCGAAATCGCCAACGCGCTGATGGATCAGGGCTGTGTTCTGATCAGCCAGCACGCTGACTCCTTGGGCGCTCCGTCCGCCTGCGAAGCCAGAAACGTTCCGAACGTTTCCTATAACGGCTCTACCGCGGCGACCTGCCCCAACACCTTTATCGTATCTTCCCGTATTGATTGGGAACCCTACTTCGAGTACATCATCAACTGCGTGATCGAAGGCAAGGAAATCGATAACGACTGGACCGGCACGCTTGCAACAGGCTCTGTCGTGCTGACCGAGGTCAACGAACAGGCTGCCGCCGCCGGTACGCAGGCGAAGATCGACGAGGTCAAAGCCAAACTGGAAGACGGTTCTCTGAAGGTGTTTGATACGTCTACGTTCACCGTGGGCGGCGAAACGCTGACGAGCTATCTTGCCGATGTGATCGACGTCGGTGATTTCCAGGGCGAAACCGAAGTCATCAAAGACGGTTACTTCCATGAGTCTGAATTCCGTTCCGCGCCGTATTTTGATCTGAGAATCGACGGCATTACGGATCTGAGTCAGAAGGCCGAATAATCCGGATCATTTGATCAAGATCACTCTCTTTCCGGGAGTGATCTTGATTATTTTGAATTTTGGAACGCTTATGCTCAAAGGTGCCGTTTTCAGGCAAGACGGCAGCTTTGAACACAAGTTTTGAATACCAAGGGAGGCACAACTGTGCAAAAACAGACAGCCATTGAACTGAAAGGCGTCACCAAGACCTTCGGGACGACCGTTGCCAATAAAAACGTTTCGCTGACCGTCAATAAAGGCGAAATCCTTTCGGTTTTAGGCGAAAACGGAAGCGGCAAAACCACGCTGATGAATATGATCGCCGGCATTTACTTCCCGGATGAGGGGCAAATTTTCATCAACGGGGAAGAGGCTGTTATCCGCTCGCCTAAGGATGCGTTTGCCTATAAAATCGGTATGATCCATCAGCATTTCAAACTGGTGGACGTTCTCTCCGCGGCGGAGAACATCATTCTCGGTCTGCGCGGGGAAGGTCGTTATAACCTGAACAAAGCGGCGCAAAAAATCAAACAGATCAGCGAACAGTACGGATTTGAAATCAATCCCAAAAAGAAAATTTACGCCATGTCCGTTTCCGAAAAGCAGACGGTGGAAATCATCAAAGTGCTGTACCGGGGCGCGGATATTTTGATTTTGGACGAGCCGACCGCCGTCCTGACGCCGCAGGAAACGCAAAAGCTGTTTGACGTTCTGCGAAGAATGCGCGACGACGGTAAGGCGATCGTTATTATTACGCACAAACTGCACGAAGTGCTGTCGCTTTCCGACAAGGTGGCGGTTCTGCGCAAGGGCGAATACATCGGTACCATCGAAACGCGCGAAGCGAACGAAGCGATCTTGACGGAAATGATGGTCGGCAAAAAGATCACGCTGAACATTGACCGCCTTGATCCGGTTTCGCCCGAAGACCGGCTGATCGTCAGCGATCTGGAGTGTGTCAACCGCGACGGTGTCAAGGTGTTGGACCATATCGACTTTACGGCGCGTTCGGGTGAAATTCTCGGAATAGCCGGTATTGCCGGCAGCGGTCAGCGCGAATTGCTGGAAGCGATCGCCGGACTTCAGCATATCGATGCCGGGCAGATTATTTATCACGATCCCAAAACCGGAAAAGAAGAAAACCTGCGCGACAAAACGCCGCTTCAGATCCGCGATCTCGGCGTGCGGCTGTCTTTCGTGCCGGAGGACCGCCTCGGCATGGGACTGGTCGGCAATATGGATATCGTGGACAACATGATGCTCCGTTCCTACCGCAAAGGAAAAGGCGTGTTTCTGCAGCGCAAGCCGCCCAAAACATTGGCTGAAAAGATCATTGACGAACTGGAAGTCGTCACGCCCGGACCGTCCACACCGGTGCGGCGTCTTTCCGGCGGCAACGTGCAGAAGGTGCTGGTCGGGCGTGAGATCGCCGCGTCGCCCACGGTGCTGATGGCGGCATACCCTGTACGCGGACTCGATATCAACTCTTCCTATCTGATCTATCATCTGCTCAATCAGCAAAAGCAAAAGGGCGTGGCGGTGATTTTTGTGGGAGAGGATTTAGACGTTTTGCTTGCCCTGTGCGACCGCATTTTGGTGATCGGTTCGGGGCATGTGACCGGTCTGGTCGACGCGCGGCACACTACCAAAGAGGAAATCGGTCTGTTGATGACCAAAACGGAGGTGAAGCACCATGAAGAAGCATGAGGCGCGCGAACCCTTGTTTCATATTGTCAAACGCGCGCAGATTCCGCTGTATCAGGGGATCCTGATCCGCGTTGCCGCGATTGTGCTGGCGCTTCTGACGTGTGCCGCCGTGTTCTTTTTCCTGACGCAGAAAAGTCCCGTTGATTTTTATAGATCCATGTTCAACGGCGCGTTCGGAACGGAACGCCGTATATGGAACATGGCGCATCAGATGGCGATCCTTTTGTGCATCTCGCTTGCCGTGACGCCCGCTTTCAAAATGCGCTTTTGGAACATCGGCGCCGAAGGACAGGTGCTCGTCGGCGGGCTCGCGTGCGCGGCGATCATGTTCTATTTCCGTCAAAGCGTGCCGCTGCCGCTTCTGTGGGTGATGATGACGCTGGCAAGCATTCTGGCAAGTATGGTCTGGGCAATCATTCCCGCCATCTTCAAAGCCAACTGGAATACCAACGAAACCCTGTTCACCTTAATGATGAACTACATTGCCACCCAGCTCGTCGCGTATTTCATCAACGTGTGGGTGAAAAGCGGTTCGGGCGTCTTGAATCCCATGCCGGACGCGGGACTTCCCAAGCTCGGCAACGCCTGGACGTTGAATATTTCCGTCGTGGCGGTTCTGACGGTGATATTGTATATTTACCTGCGCTTTTCCAAGCACGGATATGAGATCGCCGTGGTCGGGGAAAGCGAGAACACCGCGCGGTATATCGGCGTGAACGTCAAAAAAGTGATTTTGCGCACGATGATGCTCTCCGGCGCCATTTGCGGCGTCGCGGGGCTTCTGATCGTGGGCGGCACCAGCTATACCATCAACGCCAATTCCGCCGGCGGACAGGGCTTTACCGCGATCATGGTTTCATGGCTGGCAAAATTTAACCCGCTTCTGATGATTTTAACGTCGTTCCTGATCGCTTTTTTGCAGCGCGGAACGAATCAGGTTTCCAACGATTTCAAAATGGACAACTCCATCTCCAACATCGTGACGGCGATCATCCTGTTCTTTATCATCGGCTGTGAGTTTTTCATCAACTATAAACTTGTCTTTCGCAAGCCGTCAAAGGAGGATGCGACATGAACTTTTTATCATTCTTCATACAGGCGGTACGCACGGGAATGTCCTTTCTGCTCGGCTCCACGGGCGAAACGCTGACGGAAAAATCCGGGCACTTAAACCTCGGTATTCCCGGCATCATGTGTGTCGGCGCCGCGTCGGGATGCCTTGCCGAAGCGATGTATCTGACGAGCGTCGGCGGCGAAGCGCAGGCGAACAAGCTCTTAATCGTGCTGATCCCGATTTTGGTGTCTTTCCTCGCCGCCATGCTGCTGGGTGTGCTCTACTGCTTTCTGACCGTGACCTTGCGCGCCAATCAGAACGTGACCGGTCTGGCGCTGACGACGCTGGGCGTCGGTATTGCCAATTATCTCAGCAAGCAGTTTTCAAACGGTCTGCTGCCGTTTGCTTCCGCCACCAAGTATTTTACCGCTAAGCTCCCGTTCTATGAAACGATGAAAGCCTCTCCGCACGCCTTTGTGCAGGTGCTGGGCGATATCTTCTTCTCCTACGGCGTTCTGGTGTATTTGGCGATCATTATCGCGCTGATCGTATCTTTTGTGCTGACGCGCACCCGCACGGGACTGAATCTGCGCGCGGTGGGCGAAAACCCCGCCACGGCGGACGCCGCCGGCATCAACGTGACGCGCTACCGCTATCTTGCCACGATGGCGGGCAGCGGCATCGCGGGCTTGGGCGGACTGTGCTATATCATGGACAACCTGAACGGCAACTGGGAATACACGGTGGACGCGGTCGGCTGGCTTGCCATCGCGTTGGTAATCTTTACGATCTGGCGCCCGAACATCGCCATTCTCGGCTCTATCGTGTTCGGCGGACTGTATATCGTGGGTAACTATATTATCGGCATCAGCTTCCAAAACAAGGAACTGATCAAAATGCTGCCTTACGTCATCACCATTATCGTGTTGATTTTCACAAGCTTTACCAAAAAGAAAGAAATCCAGCCGCCGCAGAGCTTAGGGCTGTCATATTTCCGCGAGGAGCGGTAAGGTTTGGCACACAAAAAACCGGAGAAACGCCGTGTGTTTCTCCGGTTTTTTCACTTTTGGATGTTCGGGAATCGGTCATTCGCTGTAATCGGTATCAAGAATAATGCCGAACGCATAGTCCGGGTAGCGTTCTTTCATACGGTCATGCAGGGCGCGGATGACATCGTCGGGGTGTTCTTCTTCAAAGGACAGGATGACGTCAAAGGTGATCAGGCGCTTTTCCTCGTCGGCATAAAAGCCGTGAATCTGCGTCAGGTGCGGGTAATCGCGGGCAATTTCGTACAAGAAATCCTGCATTTCGCCGTACTGACCCTGCGAATTGGCGGCGTATACGCCGATGGTCAGCACAATCCCGAATTCCATATACATATCCACCGCGATGGTGCGCGTTAAATGATGAAGCTGTTGAGCGGTCATTTCGTCCGGCACCTGAATATGCGCCGTCGCCCAGATCTTGTTCGTACCGTAGGAGTGAAGCGTCAGATCGTATACTCCCTGCACGTTTTCGTAGGAAAGGATCTTGGCGCGAAGCTGTTCCGCCATATCTTTGACGGCACGCGTGCCGATCAGGGAGTCCACCGTTTCGCGCAGGATCATGATCGCGGCGCGAATGATGTAGAGCGACAGGATCGCGCCGAGCCAGCCCTCCAGGCTGATATGCCAGATAAAACTGATCAGCGCGGCGACGAACGTGGAAAACGAAATGATCGAATCGCTCAGCGCGTCGGTCCCGCTGGCGATCAGACTGCCCGAATGAAGCGCCTCCCCCTGTTTTTTGACGTATCGTCCGAAGAAAAACTTGACGAAAACCGCTACCAGAATAATAACGAGCGACACGACGGAATAGTCCGCCTCGGTAGGAGAAAAGATTTTTTCCGCCGACTCTTTTAAGGAAGTCAAGCCTGCCAACAGAACGATCACGGCGATAATCACCGAGGAGAAATACTCCACTCTGCCATGCCCGAACGGATGCTTTTTGTCCGGCTTTTTAGCGGATAGTTTGGTGCCGATAATCGTAATGACAGAGGAAAGTACGTCGCTTAAATTGTTTACCGCGTCCAGCAAAACGGCGATCGATCCGGCAAAGAAGCCGATCGTGGCTTTGAAAGCTACCAACACAAGGTTGACCAGGATACCGTAAACACTGATGCGAATGATTTTTTGATCCCGTTCCATAAGAAACCGTCCTTTCATTCCCTATATTGTAACACAACGGTATAAGAAAAACAAATACTTTTTCAGTAGCATAAACGGCTGAAATGTGATAAAATAATAGCGATCGAAAAAACAAGGAGGAAAAGCACCGTGGATCGTTTCAAACTGCACAGCGCCTTTGCCCCGACGGGCGATCAGCCGCAGGCGATAGAGAAGCTGGTACAGGGTGTGACCGACGGGCTGGACGCGCAGGTCCTGCTGGGCGTGACCGGCTCGGGCAAGACGTTCACGATGGCGAACATCATTGAGCGCGTCAACCGCCCCACGCTCGTGCTGGCGCATAACAAGACGCTGGCGGCACAGCTTTACTCTGAGTTTAAGGAATTTTTCCCCGAAAACGCGGTGGAATATTTCGTTTCTTTCTATGATTATTATCAGCCCGAGGCATATATTCCGCAAACCGACACCTATATTGAAAAAGATTCGTCGATCAACGAAGAGATCGAAAAACTGCGTCACAGCGCCACGTGTTCTCTGCAGGAGCGGCGCGACGTGATCGTGGTAGCGTCGGTTTCGTGCCTGTACGGGTTAGGCGATCCCGTTGCCTACCGTGAAATGTCGATCTCGCTGCGCCCGGGCATGAACCTTTCGCGCAACGCGTTGCTCTCGCGCCTGGTGGATATTCAGTACGAGCGCAACGATATGGACTTTGCGCGCGGCACGTTCCGCGTGCGCGGCGACACGGTGGAGATCATTCCCGCCGACCGGGACGAGAGCGCCGTGCGCGTGGAATTCTTCGGGGACGAGATCGACCGCTTGTGCGAAACGGAAACGGCAACCGGGCGCGTGACGGCGACGCTCCAGCATTGCGCGAT
>JAGCSD010000063.1 GCA_017964345.1 Clostridia bacterium | reverse complement strand
CCCCGACTGCGGAAAGACCGATTGGACGGGCATCCGACAATTCAATCTGATGTTCAAAACCTTTCAGGGTGTAACGGAAGATACATCTTCGACGGTATATCTGCGTCCCGAAACCGCGCAGGGTATTTTCGTCAATTTTAAGAATGTACAGCGCACCACGCGCAAGAAAGTACCGTTCGGTATCTGTCAGGTAGGCAAATCCTTCCGCAACGAGATCACGCCCGGCAACTTTACGTTCCGCACGCGTGAATTTGAACAGATGGAGCTGGAATTCTTCTGCAAGCCCGGCACGGATCTTGAGTGGTTCCAATACTGGCGCTCATTCTGCAAAAAGTGGCTGCTTGACCTCGGCATCAAAGAAGAATCCCTGCGTCTGCGCGATCACAGCCCGGAAGAGTTGGCATTCTACTCCAAAGCCACGACCGATTTTGAATTCCTGTTCCCGTTCGGCTGGGGCGAGCTGTGGGGCGTGGCGGACAGAACCGATTACGACCTGAAACAGCACGCTGATCACAGCGGTGAGAACATGGAATACCTTGATCCGGCAACGAACGAAAAGTATATCCCCTACTGTGTGGAGCCGTCGCTCGGCGCGGACCGTGTGACACTGGCGTTTTTGTGCAACGCGTTTGAAGAAGAAACGCTGGAGAACGGCGACACACGCAACGTTTTGCATCTGCACCCGTTCCTGGCGCCGTTCAAATGCGCTGTTCTGCCCTTGCAGAAGAAGCTCGCCGACAAAGCGCTCGAACTTCACGCGGAGCTTGCAAAACACTTCCCCGTCGACTACGACGAAGCCGGTTCTATCGGCAAGCGGTATCGCCGCCAGGATGAAAACGGCACGCCGTACTGCGTGACGGTGGATTTCGATACGCTGGAGCAAAACACCGTCACCATCCGCGACCGCGACACGATGAAGCAGATCACTCTGCCGATCGATCAAGTGGCGTCGTTTATTCAAAGCAAGCTGGTATTTTAAGAAAGAAGAAAACGCCCGTTTTGCACTCATGCGCGAAACGGGCGTTTTTAGTATGTTCGTGGCTCTCAGAGTTTATCGTTCAGCATATCGGCGCTGTTTCTGATAAACGTTGTCATATCCTCCGGGGAAAGCGACCCGTGTGCCAGACGTGCCAGATCGTACACATACTTGACAGCGTTGTCCTTTTCTTCGCCGTCCTCCATGCTGTTGATCTTGCCGATCAGCGGACTGGACGTATTCAGCACCAGCGTGTAGCGCAAAAGGCTGCCTCCCATCGCGGGCATCCCATAGAATTTTTGGGCTTCCTCCATACGTCTGCCGAACTCTTCCACCAAAAGGACCGCGGGAACGGTGCCCTGCAGGGGCTTCGCCTGAATCTCGGTCTTGTCGTCCCCTACCAACTTTTTAGTGTGTTCGCACAGGCTGTCGAACAAATGATTGGCTTCCCCGTCGTCTTGTGCCAGCTCCGCGTCCACACGGGCAAAGCGCACGCCGGCGTTTTGAGCTTCCACGTGCTGCATATACGGAATATCCAGCATTCCGCCCATAATAACGACCTTTTTGCCCGCTTCTTCCAGCATGGAAACATACGGCGCCTGTGCCTTAGCGTCCGCGGCATAGTAGATTTTCTTATCCTCATTTCCCTCCAGCAGATCGGAAAGAAGCACATACTTGTTCTGAGTATCCTTATAAAGCATGAACGCTTTCATACGCTCGTTGAACTTTTCGTCGCGCAAACAGCCGTACTTAATGAAGATTTGAATATCGTCCCAGTATTTTTCGTAGCTTTCGCGCTCGTCCTTCGCCATGCCCGTCAAGCGGTCGGCGATCTTTTTGGTGATATGCCCGGAAATCTGTGCGACCGTGCGATCGTTCTGCAGGAAAGACCGCGACACATTCAGCGGCATATCGGGGCAATCGATCACACCTTTAAGAAGCATCAGAAACTCCGGAATGATCTCTTTGATGTTGTCCGCGACAAATACCTGATTATTGTAGAGCTTGATCTGTCCCTGGATGCTTTCGGGATTCTCCGTCAGCTTGGGGAAATACATGATACCCTTCAAATTGAACGGATAATCGACGTTCAGATGGATCCAAAAAAGCGGATCGTTAAAATCGGAAAACACCTTGTGATAGAATTCTTTATATTCCTCTTCCGTGCAGTCGGCGGGCTTTTTGAGCCACAGCGGCCGGATATCGTTGATTGGCTTGTCCTCGTCGTCCAAATAAATTTCGACCGGCATGAACGCACAGTATTTGTGCAAAATCTCATGCAGAGCGTGATGCTCGGCAAAATCCTTGCTTTCGTCGTTGAGCGTCAGCGTAATAACGGTACCGCGCTCCTCTTTTTCCGCGTCGGAAATCGTGTATTCGTCTGATCCGTCGCTCTCCCACAGCACGGCGGGTGCGTCCTTCTGATACGAGCGCGTGAGGATCGTCACCTTATCCGACACCATAAACGCTGAATAAAAGCCGAGTCCGAAATGCCCGATGATCGCGCTCGATCCGGTGCTTTCGTACTTTTCCAAAAAGTCGGCGGCGCCGGAAAACGCAACCTGGTTGATATACTTTTCGACTTCTTCCTTCGTCATGCCGATGCCGTTATCGGTAAAGGTCAGCGTACCGGCGTCCTTGTCGGCGCGCACGGTCACGCGGTAGCTTTCACCGCCCTCCGCTTCGCCCATTTCCACGAGCTTTTGCAGTTTATGCACGGCGTCCACGCCGTTGGAAACGAGTTCGCGCACGAAAATATCACGGTCGCTGTAGAGCCACTTTTTGATGATCGGCATCAAGTTATCGGAATTGACCGAAATCTTTCCTTTTTCCTGCATACAAATCTCCTCTTTTCACTGATTCATTTCATAGATCAAGCGCAGTCCTTCGAGCGTTAAGCGGGAATCGACCACGTCAATACTCTCGGTATGAACGGCAATATCTTTTGCCATGCCGCCGGGAGCGATCACTTTGGCGTTTTCAAGACCCGGCTCGCGCTTCATGCGCGAAAGAATGTATTCCACCTGCCCGATATAGCCGTACAAGAGTCCTGCCTGCATACTGGTAACCGTGTTCTTGCCGATCACGTTTTCGGGAAATTCGAGCGCGACCGAAGGCAGTT
>JAGCSD010000062.1 GCA_017964345.1 Clostridia bacterium | reverse complement strand
CTTCAACGACTCCCAGCGTCAGGCGACCAAAGACGCCGGCAAGATCGCGGGACTGGAAGTGCTGCGTATCATCAACGAGCCGACGGCGGCGTCGCTGTCCTACGGACTGGATAAGGAAGAAAATCAGAAGATCCTGATCTATGACCTCGGCGGCGGCACGTTCGACGTGTCGATCTTGGAGATCGGCGACGGCGTGTTCGAAGTGCTCGCCACCAACGGCGATACGCATCTGGGCGGCGATGACTTCGACCAGCACATTATGGACTGGATGGTGTCCGAGTTCAAAAAATCCAGCGGCGTTGACCTTTCGCAGGACAAAATGGCGATGCAGCGTTTGAAAGAAGCCGCCGAAAAGGCGAAGATCGACCTCTCCGGCACGCTTTCGACCAACATCAACCTGCCGTATATCTCCATGGGACCTGCCGGTCCTCTGCATCTGGACCTGACGCTTACCCGCGCCAAGTTTGACGATCTGACGAGCGATCTGGTCAAGCGGACGCTTGAGCCGGTCAACAAAGCCATGAGCGACGCCGGCGTGTCCATGTCAGATATCCACCGCGTGGTGCTGGTGGGCGGTTCCACCCGTATTCCGGCGGTGCAGGACGCCGTCAAGAAGATCACCGGCAAGGAACCGTTCAAGGGCATCAACCCCGACGAATGCGTTGCCATCGGCGCCGCTATCCAGGCGGGCGTCTTAGGCGGCGAAGTCAAGGACGTTCTGTTGCTGGATGTCACGCCCCTGTCACTCGGTATCGAAACGCTGGGCGGCGTCTGCACCAAACTGATCGAGCGCAATACGACGATCCCCGCCAAGAAGAGCCAGATCTTCTCCACCGCCGCCGACGGACAGACTTCGGTAGAGATCCACGTTCTGCAGGGCGAGCGTGAAATGGCGCAGTACAATAAGACGCTCGGACGCTTCCAGCTCACCGGCATCCCCGCCGCGCCGCGCGGCGTGCCGCAGATCGAGGTTTCGTTCGATATCGATGCCAACGGTATCGTTCACGTGTCCGCTAAAGACTTGGGAACCGGCAATTCGCAGGATATCACGATCACCGCTTCCACCAACTTGTCTGAAGAAGAAATCGACAAGGCGGTCAAGGACGCCGAACAATATGCCGCCGAAGACAAAAAGAACAAGGAAGCCGTGGAAGTACGCAATCAGGCGGACGGTCTGGTCTACAACACCGAGCGCACGCTGAAAGAACTGGGCGACAAGATCGCCGAGGACGACAAGGCGCGCGTACAGGCGGAAGCCGACGCGGTCAAGGAAGCCTTAAAGGGTACCGACAACAACGCGATCAAGGCGGCAAGCGACAAGCTGGCGCAGGTCAGCCAGGAGATCTTCGGCAAGATCTACGCGTCCGCGCAGCAGCAGGCGCAGGCGGAGCCGAATCAGCAGGCGGGCGGCGGCAGCGCCGACGACGGCAATACCTACGACGCCGATTATGAAGTAGTAGACGAGGATAAATAAAATTCATGGCAGATAAACGCGATTATTACGAGGTTCTCGGTGTGCAGAAGAACGCCACCGAGGACGAGATCAAAAAAGCGTTTCGTCAAATGGCAAAGAAGTATCACCCGGATATCCATCCGGGTGATGCCGAATGCGAGGCGAAGTTCAAAGAGGTCAACGAGGCGTATGCGGTGTTGTCCGATCCGGAAAAGCGCGCGCAGTACGACCAGTTCGGCTTTGACGGACCGCAAGGCTTCGGCGGAGGTACATACGGGTTCTCCGGTGAAGGATTTTCGGGTTTCGGAGATATTTTCGACACCATTTTCGGCGGCGGCGCGCGCCAGACGCGCAATCCCAACGCGCCTCAGCGGGGCAATGATCTGCGCGTGGACGTGCGCATCTCCTTTGAGGAAGCGGCGTTCGGTTGTGAAAAGGAGATCGAGACCCTGCGCGAGGAAGAGTGCGACGTTTGCCACGGCAGCGGGAGTAAACCCGGCACCAGTCCGGAAACGTGTCCCGCCTGCCACGGCAGCGGACAAATTCGTTCCCAACAAAACACTATCTTCGGCAGTTTTGCCTCCACGCGTCCGTGCGAACGGTGCCGCGGTACAGGTAAGATCATCAAAGATCCCTGCACGCGCTGTAACGGCAAAGGACGCATTCGCCGCAAGCGCAAGCTGACGGTCAAAATTCCAGCCGGCATCGACAACGGGCAGGCAATCAACCTGCACGGCGAGGGCGAACAGGGTCGCAAGGGCGGTTCCAACGGCGATCTGTACGTGCGCGTTTCCGTTGCCGAACATAAGGATTTCGTGCGCCGCGGCAGTGATCTGTTCCTGAACATGAACCTGGATTACGCCACCGCCGCACTCGGCGGCGAGGTGCAGGTGCCCACGCTTGAGGGCGCCGCCGCGCTGAAAATTCCCGAAGGCACCCAACCCGGTACGCGGTTCCGTTTAAAAGGACAGGGCATCGTGTTCCTGCGCTCCCAGACGAAAGGCGATTTATACGTCACGGTCAATGTCGCCGTGCCAAAACGCCTGACGAACAAACAAAAAGACCTGCTTCGCGCGTTCCAGGACGAAATGAACGGCAAAAAGAAAAAAGGACTCTTTTAACAAACAATCGCCTCTGCAAAAACGTTCAGGGGCGGTTTTTTGTTTTTTTATGAGTACGCTGTTTTGCCCGCGCAGGTTTTAATTACGCATACGCGCGCCCGTTTTTTCGCGTTGAAAATGAACGTCCGGATGTTTTGCTTCATATTTATCCAGCGACTGCTGCAGGATTTCGTTCAGGCTTTCTAAAGGATATAAACGACCGCTGGTATATCCTGCCGGCATCGTCCCGTTGAATGATCTGTCGTCAGCATTAAACGTAAAAACGGACATCATATAGTCTTCCACATTCGGATAGCCGCGAAGTAATCCCTCCCGCCAACTGTCAAGTTCAATTTTGAACACAATCACGCCGTTGTCCGTATAAAGCAATCCTCCGCTGGCGTGATAAATCTCTGAGTGCATACTTAAACAGTACGATCCTCCGCAAGCAATCTTATATATTTGAAGAAATAACATAATTTGATCCAGCCTGAATTCCAACAGCTTGTCGAATCTCCGAAGGTCTATTTCGATGGTCGTCATTATTTTCTCTTGTTTCTTTTTCTTTCTGAAAAACATGTTTTTCTCCTCATATAAAAAATACTCTATCTGTCTTTTGGCGTACAAATGTCCTGCCGGCAACGTCTTTTCTCGTTGTCTTGAGCGGCAAGCCATGCGGTTATATAATCAAGACAATACATATACTCTTTGCCGTAATCGGGGTTGCACTTATCTTCCAGCTTGTCTTTAGGCATCTTTTGCTTGGACACGATGCAATAGAATTCACCTTCGGATTTGTTTTCTAAGTAGGGACAACGCGCCATGTTAAAAAGCTCCTTTCCATATAAAAAAGTGCGCAGCCGAAGCGTGCGCACCGAAAAACGCGGCTCCGATTGCTGCGACACAAGTTTCGATCATT
>JAGCSD010000061.1 GCA_017964345.1 Clostridia bacterium | reverse complement strand
GTGGCATAATGCTGCTGCACCAGGATAGTGGTCGGAGCCAGCAGGGCCGCTTGTTTTCCTCTCATCACCGCTTTGAAGATCGCGCGCAGAGCGACTTCTGTTTTTCCGTACCCCACATCGCCGCACAACAGACGATCCATCGCGCGCGGCGATTCCATATCCGCCTTGATCTCCCGCACGCATTTGACCTGGTCGGGCGTTTCCTCATACGGAAAATCCTCTTCAAACGCGCGCTGCCACGGCGTATCGGGATCGAACGGGATCCCGGGCGTATTCTCGCGGGCACGATAGAGCGACAGCAGTTTTTCCGTCAGATCCGCGATCGACTTTTTGACGCGCGCCTTGGTTCTATTCCATTCCTGCGTGCCGAGCCGGCTGAGCTGAGGCGTGCCCTCGTCCGGCGCGATATACTTTTGCACGCGGTTCATCTGTTCCACCGGCACATAACAGCGGTCGTCATTGCGAAATTGCAGGAACAGATAATCTCGCTTCACGCCGTCGGTTTCGATTTTAACAATGCCCATATCCCGGGCGATGCCGTTGGTTTCATGCACCACGAAATCGCCTGTTTTGAGGTCGGCAAACGACTCCAGCCCGTTTTTGCGTTTCAGCGGTGCGCGAGCGGTATGCTTGGCAAACGAAAACAGATCATGCTCGGCAATCACCGCAAAGCGCAGGCGCGGATATTCGTACCCCTTGGCAACAGAACCTTCGGTGATCGCCACCTCACCCTCGCTGATCGTCTGATCGGCGCGTCGGAAACGTCTGGCGGCGATACCCGCCTCGATCAGTTCTTTTTCCAGTCGCTCGGCGCGTGCTTGTGTGCCCGCGCAAAGCACCGTGCGATACCCGCTGTTTTGCAGGGCGCGAACTTCCTGCGTCAGAAACTCGGGTTTACCGTGAAAGGACTGCATGACGCGTCCTTCAAAGCGGAAGACCGCCCGGCTTTCCAAGCCTTCCAGCGCGCCGGAAATAGATTGCATGGTGACGATCTGCTGCTTCTGCGCACGCAGAAGCAAGCGGTCAAAGCCCGTAAACATCTGCCCGTGTTTCAAGAGCGCCCTGCCCTCCTCTATCAGAGAGGTCAGTACGCGCGAGAACTCTTCCTCGGCGTTTTTGGCGCGCTCCCGGAGCAGCTTGATCTCATCAAACACCACCAGCGTATCGGCGGGCATATAATCCAAAAGCGACGTGTACTGCGGAAAAAAATAGGCGATCAGATGGTCCGCGTCCGTGGGCAGTACGCCGTTTTTCAGTTTTTCCGCCATGGGAATAAAGGTGTCCGTCGCACTTGTCACCGCTTCACGGCTGCGGCAGGTGCGATTGAAGCGGAGCAATTCTTCCCGCAGACTTTCCCCCGCCCTGACGCACGCCTCAGGCGAAACGCACAGTTCGCGGCGCGGCAGGATCACCGCGCGCTCCCGCGTACCGATCGTGCGTTGAGAAACAGGATCGACCAGCCGGATAGCCTCTAATTCATCGTCAAAAAAGTCCAAACGAAGGGGTTGTTCACCCTCATCGGGGAACAGATCGACCAACCCGCCATGTACGCAAAACTCGCCCTTGCCCTGCACTGAGGAAACAGCGGAATATCCGCACAAAAGCAGTTGTTCTTTCAAGCTCCGGATGTCCATGCGCATACCGGGCGTCAGCGCCATGCGCGCCTCTTGTGTCACCTCGCGCGGCGGAATCGTATACAAAACGGCTTCCAGCGGGGCGACCGCCGCGCGCGTGTCGCCGAGCAATTCCTGTAAAGCTTCCATACGCCGGCGTACCCAATCGCCTGTTTGGAACGCCGCCTGCAAATTCTGTTCCCGCGCGGGGAACAGCGTCATGTGCGCGCCGGTATAAAACTCATAATCCTGGCGAATGATCTCCGCAGACGCCAGGGAATGTGTGATAACCAAAAGCGGGCGGTCTTCGGTCAACGCCGCCGCCAAGTGTGTTTTTTGCCCGTCACAAACGCCGAAAACCGAGACAGGCGTTACCCCGTCCCGGATTTTCTGCTCGAGCCTGCCGTAATCGGCGCTTTGCGTCAGCGCCTCACGGAATAGGTCCTGCATCTTTTTATGTTACCCCGTTGTATTATATTGCTGCATGGCGATCTCCATGCCTTGTTCCGCCCACAGTTTCGCCGCCTGCGCCGCGCGCGCAAACGCCTGCGCCATCACCGGCTGTTCTTCCTTTGAAAACCTGCCCAAGACGAAATCGACCAAATCCATGTCCGGATGCGGCTTTTGCCCGATGCCGATACGGACGCGCGGGAATTCCTCGGTTCCTAAACACGTGACGATCGAACGCATCCCGTTGTGCGTGCCGGGTCCTCCCTTGGCGCGCAGGCGAATGTGCCCGAGCGGCAGGTCGATGTCGTCCACCAGCACAGCGATCCGCTCCGGCGGCAGTTTGTAGAATTGCTGAAGCGCCAGCAGGCACCGCCCGCTTTCGTTCATAAACGTCTGCGGTTTGACAAGTAAAACTTTGTGTGTGCCGATCTTGGCAGTCATCACCAGCCCGTTGAATTTTTCCTTCGGCAAGGAGGCGCATATATCCTGCGCCAGCGCGTCCAGCGCCAAAAAGCCGCAGTTATGCCGCGTCAGCGCGTAGTCAGCGCCCGGATTGCCCAAGCCGGCAATCACAAGCAAGTCATCGTTTCCAGTTTTGATATTCCTTTACCCAGCCTTTCTTGGTAGTCTGGCGCGACCGCGCGATCGCCATATCGTCCTCTCCCACATCTTCGGTAACGGTAGTGCCCGCGGCAATCAGAGCGTTATCGCCGATGGTGACCGGCGCGATCAGATTGGCGTTGCAGCCGATAAACACATGATCGCCCACAACGATCTTATGCTTTTCCTTGCCGTCATAGTTGACAAACACCGTACCGCATCCCATATTGCAGTCCTTGCCGACCTGCGCGTCGCCGATGTATGTCAGATGGCTGACCTTGGTGCCGTCGCCGATCTCGGAATTTTTGATTTCGACAAAGTCCCCGATACGGGCATGATTGCCGATACGGGAGCCCGGACGCAGATACGCGTTGGGACCGATCGTGCAATTTGTTCCGACGATTGCCTTCAACATCACCGACGCCTGCACTTCCGTTTCGTCACCGATCACGGACGAATCGATCCGTGAATTGGGGTACAGCACACAGCGCTCCCCGATCTTGGTTTGTCCGGTCAGCAGATTGTTGGGATAGATGACCGTGTCTTTGCCGATCTCCACATCCGGCTCAATATAGGTGTTGTCCGGATCGATCAGCGTCACGCCCTCGCGCATCACACGCTCGTTGATCCGCGCGCGCATCGCTTTTTCCGCCTGCGCAAGCTGCACGCGGTCATTGATTCCCATCGCTTCGGTCACATCATCCGCCACACAGGCGCCCACTTTTTTACCTTCCGCACGCAGAATCGCCAGCGTATCGGTGAGATACAACTCGCCCTGCGCGTTCTGATCGTTTACCTTGGTCAACGCGCTTAGCAGATCGGGAATCCGGAAACAATAGATCGACGTGTTGATCTCCTGAATCTGCTTTTGTTCCTCCGTTGCGTCGCGGTGTTCCACAATTCCCGACACGCCGCCGTTTTCATCACGCAGGATACGCCCGTATCCGGTGGCGTCGTCCACGATCGCCGTCAGCACGCAAGCGGCATAGCCTTCCCTTTCGGTGGTTTCCGCCAACTTTTGAAACGTTTCGAGACGAATCAAAGGCATATCGCCCGCCGTCACCGTTACAAGTCCCTCTTCCCCTTCAAGAAAACGCTGACCGCACATCACCGCGTGCGCCGTGCCGCGGCGCTCCGCCTGTTCGGCATATCGGGCACGGTCGCCGAAATAGTCGCGCATCAGCTCGCCCCTGCGCCCGGTAATGACGATCGGTTTGTCATCCGACACGGCTTCCACCGCGCGGAACACGTGTCCGACCAGCGGAATGCCGCACACGCGGTGCATGACCTTGGGCAGATCGGATTTCATGCGTTTGCCGTCACCGGAGGCAAGAATCAAAGCTAACCGTTTCATATTTCTCCCTTCAGCCGTCCCCAGCGGAC
>JAGCSD010000009.1 GCA_017964345.1 Clostridia bacterium | reverse complement strand
GTAGCGCTGACGGGAAAAGACCCAGTCGCGCAGTTTATAGTTGACTTTCGCTTCACCGATACCTTTTTCGGTCAGCCATTCAATGATTTTTTTCTTCGCGTCCGCCACGCGCAGACCGTTCAGGAAGTTACTGTTGACCAGGATGCCGTCGGCAACGTCGGTGTAGGCGGCTTGTGTCACCGGCACGCTGCTGCCGGAAACGACCTCAATGATCGGCAGATCGAATTTTTTGGCGAAATCCCAGTCGCGTTCGTCATGCGCCGGCACCGCCATGATCGCGCCGGTGCCGTAGCTCATTAACACGTAATCCGAAACCCAGATTGGGATCTCGCGTCCGTTGACGGGGTTGACCGCCGTGATGCCGGAAAGTACCACGCCGGTCTTGTCTTTGGCGGTTTCCGTGCGCTCAAAGTCGCTTTTGCGTGCGGCGGCTTCCCGGTAGGCGAGCACGTCGGAAAAGTTTTCAATCTTTTCTTTCAGTGCGTCGATCATCGGATGTTCGGGTGAAACGACCATATAGGTCGCGCCGAAGAGCGTATCGGGACGTGTGGTGTACACCGTTAACGATTGACCGTAAGCGGGTACGTTAAATTTGACGAGGGCGCCTTGGCTCTTACCGATCCAGTTGCGCTGCTGGGTTTTGACTTTTTCAATAAAGTCCACCTCGTCCAGTCCGTCAAGCAGTTTTTGGGCGTAATCGGTGATGCGGAGCATCCACTGGCTTTTCGTCTTGCGCACGACCGTGCCGCCGCAGCGTTCGCACACGCCGCCCACGACTTCCTCGTTGGCAAGCCCCACGTTGCAGGACGTGCACCAGTTGATGGCGATTTCATTCTTGTATGCCAGCCCTTTTTTGAACAGCTGGAGAAAGATCCATTGCGTCCATTTGTAATAATGCGGGTCGGTCGTATTGACTTCACGTGAATAATCGAACGAGAAACCGATTTTTTTCAGCTGCTCGCGGAAGTGATCGATGTTTTGCTTCGTGACGATCTCCGGGTGGATGTTGTTTTTGATGGCATAGTTCTCCGTCGGCAGACCAAACGCGTCCCAGCCGATGGGATACAGGACATTATATCCCTGCAGGCGGCGCTTGCGGGCGATGATGTCCAGCGCGGTGTTGCTGCGGGGATGCCCCACGTGGAGTCCCTGCCCGGAGGGATAGGGAAATTCGATCAGCGCGTAAAATTTGGGCTTATCCGTTGCGTTGTCGTCGGCGCGGAACGCGTGTTCTTCATCCCAGATCTTTTGCCATTTTGCTTCGATTTGCGAAGGATCATACATATCAGCCATATTGGAAATCCGTCCTTTGTCCGAAATATATAAAGTATTGTATGTCAATTTTATGCTTTTGTCAATGAAAAAGCGTGTCCACGAGCTTTGGAAGCTCGTCCGGGCGTTTCACCAGGTACGCCGCGCCGCTTTTGAGCAATTCTTCGCGGCTTCCGTACCCCCACAGAACGCCCGCGCCGGGAATGCCCGCGTCGCGCGCGCCTGTCATGTCGTCCTGCCGGTCGCCGATCATAAGGGCGGGGCGTCCCGGCTCGCGCGAGGCGCGCAGGAATACTCCCTTGCCGGGGAACGTGCCGTGCAGAGCGGCACCGGAAACGGAAGAAAAAAAGCGCGACAGGTCAAAATGCGTTAATACCGTCCGTATCATTTCGGTCGGTTTGGCGGAACAGACGCGCAATTCCGCTTTTTCAGAAAGCGCCTCAAGCGTTTCCCGTATGCCGGGGTAGGGCGCGTTTTCGAAAATACCGGTCGCGCGATAATAGATACGGTATACTTCCAGCAGATGCTCGGCTTCTTCCCTGCCGACGCCCCACAGACGGATGAAACTTTCATTCAGCGGCGGTCCGACGCAGGAACGCAGCTCGGCTTCGTCGAGCGCGCGCAGACGCGCTTGACGCTGCGCATAGCGGATCGCGGCAAAAATACCCGGCGCCGAATCCGTCAGCGTGCCGTCTAAATCAAAAAACAAAACCGGCTTCAACGCAGCCCCTCCTTATTTTTATTACCCTATTGTATCATAAAAAGCGGCGGGCGGCAAACAAAAACCGCGGCGCGTGCGAAAATCATTCATAACAGGAAAAACAAGGAATAAAAACCCGCGCGAAAAATGATTTTTTCAAAAAATCGACGAAAGTATTTGACAGCTCTCTTGTTGTTTGATATAATTCCGTCGTAAATATGAGAATTGACTCTCGTGTTAACCCAAAACCGAGGGGAGGGATATAGAATGTCGGAGATCCATGTTGGTGAAAATGAGTCTTTGGAAAATGCTCTGAAGCGTTTTAAGCGCAAATGCGCCCGCGCCGGTGTGCTGGCGGAGGTCCGCAAGAGAGAGCATTATGAGAAGCCCAGCGTCAAAAGAAAGAAAAAGGCTGAGGCGGCAAGAAAGAGAAAGTATTAAAAACAAGGGGATGTACTTCGGTACATCCCTTCGTTTTTTTCGGAGGAAATACGGTAAGGGGTGAGGAAAAGAGCCCGCGCCGCGCGTTCGGTTTTGACGAACCGTTCGCGCGCGAACGCATGAAACGCGCGTTTTGTTCATAGAGTGTATCAAACGGTTCGGGGGAGGAATGGGTATGAAACGGCTTTTGCGCGCCGCGGGCTTGCCGGAAGAGGCGGCAGGCGCTCTGCGGGTTTCTCTGTGGGACGACGATTTCGTGCAGGTGGAAAACCATACGGGCGTGGCGGATGTCAAAGATACGTGCGTCAAGCTGTGGCGGGGCAAGCGATTGCTTGCCGTAAACGGGCAAAACCTGATGCTGGAGGAGCTGGACGGCTGTAACGGAAAGATCAAAGGAAAAATTTTATCAATAGAGTATTTGACCTGAGGGCATAATTATGATAAAATTAGTAAATAAGATAGATCCGTCGAGAGAAACCGTTCGGTTTGTCGGCATACGTCCTCAGCGCGTTGCGGAGCTGGCGGCGAAAAACGGCATACCGCTCTACCGTATCAAACGTATCGACAGCGTGACGCTGGAGGCACAGGCGCCTGCTCGTATGGGCGGGCGGATGCGCGCGCTGGCGGAGGAGAACGGTTTTCAGGCGGTCGCCGTGCAAAGGCGCGGCGCGTTTTATACATTCGAGCGCTTAAAAAAACGCGCGGTACTTTGGAGCGGAGTACTGCTGGCGCTTCTGGCGCTGACGGTACTTTCCCACCGGGTATGGTTCGTACGCGTCCTCGGCGCGTCCGACGAAGATGCCGTGCGTTCGGTTTTGCGGGAAGAAGGTATTTTCTCGTGGAATGAAACGATCGACACGCGGGCGCTGGCGCAGGCGCTGACCAAGAGCGAACCGCGGTTTTTGTGGAGTTCGATTTCCCTGCGCGGTCCCATCGCGCAGGTGTATGTGAAGGAAAAGCCCGCGGAGGAAGAGATAGGCGAGCAAGCGGATATGATCGTAGCGCAAAAGGATTGTCTGATCCGCAATCTGATCGTTCTCTCCGGGCAGGCGCTGGTGAAAAACGGGCAGACGGTGCGCGCCGGCGAGGCGCTGATCGCCCCGCAGACGGTGGACGGCGTGCTGTACGCGCCCGTGGGGCGGGCAATCGCCGGTGTGTTCTACAGCGCTTCTCTCTTTATGCCCGCCTGTCAATCGATTTCGGTACCCACGGGGCGGACGCAGGAGATTTTGGCGTTCGATCTGATGGGGATCTCTCTTCCGCAGCAGGCGCCCCGATTCGCATTCTACCGCGCGCGGCAGGAGGAAATCGACCTGCGCGGTCTGCCGCTGAGCATACAGCGCCTGACGATCGAAGAGCTTGTGGAAGAAGAAAGAATATATGACCGCGAAAGCGCCGTCAAAGAAGGAGAAGCGGCGCTGACGGAACGCCTGAGGGCGCTGATACCGCCCGAGGCGGCGGTGACATCTACCGTTACGCAGGTACTGGACGCGGAGGACGGTTGGACGGTCACCGTTACGATACAGACGATAGAGGAGGTTGCAGTAAAAAGATCGGTATGGGATTTGTAACGATTGAAAAAGCCGAATATCTGCCCGAGCTTTTCGGGAGCTATGACGAGAATATCCGTATCATCGAGGATGAGCTCGGCGTGCGTATTTCCCTGCGGGACGATCAGCTCGCCGTGGACGGCGAGGATGAGGAAAAGGCGGAGATCGCCGTTCGTGTGATCAAGCGGCTCATCAACCTGCTTTCCCGTCGGGAAAAAATCGACCGCACGCGCATTCGCTACGCGGTAGAGCTTGCCAAAGAGGGCCGGGACGAGCTGGTGGAGGAGATCATGAGCGACGTGGTCGCGATCACCTACCGCGGTACGCAGATCCGCTGTAAAACGCTCGGTCAGCAGAAATACGTCAAGGCGATGCAGAAAAACACCGTGGTGTTCTGCGAAGGACCGGCGGGAACGGGTAAGACCTATCTGGCGATGGCGGCAGCCGTCATGGCGTATAAGAATAAGGAAGTTTCCAAGCTGATCCTGACGCGCCCGGCGGTGGAAGCAGGAGAAAAACTCGGTTTTCTGCCGGGAGATCTTCAGCAGAAAGTCGATCCCTATCTGCGTCCGCTCTATGACGCGCTCCATGAGATGATGGGCGTGGAAGCGTATCAGAAACTCTGCGAACGCGGAGCGATCGAGGTGGCGCCGCTCGCCTATATGCGCGGACGCACGCTTTCCGACGCGTTCATCATTTTGGATGAGGCGCAGAACACCACGATCGAACAGATGAAAATGTTTTTGACGCGGCTAGGCGAGGGTTCAAAAATGGTCATTACCGGCGATCTGACGCAAATCGATCTGCCGGCGGGCAAAACCAGCGGA
Organism: Clostridia bacterium; assembly: GCA_017964345.1. Taxonomy (GTDB): domain Bacteria; phylum Bacillota; class Clostridia; order Christensenellales; family QALW01; genus UMGS1322. Next base: position 687 of record JAGCSD010000009.1, on the reverse strand, counting down.
CTCAAACATGCCATAGGTATTTTGGGCGGCATAGACAAGCTTGCCGTCTGTGTGCTGAACGCCAAGGATGTGGTCAGGCATGAGATCGTCATGAATATCATCCGCGCCTATGATAAAAGCGCAGAGAAGAGGGAGTCGCTATGACCGAGAGGGACAAGCGCAAAAAAAGTCTTGGGGAAAAAATTCGCAAGCAATATCATGTAACGATGCGCAACAAGATCGTTTCGGGCATTTTTGCCACTCTGACGCTTGCGGCGCTGGTTTTGATCGTGCTGCTTGAAATCATGCCGTCGACTTATGCGTTCACCGTGGGGGAAGCCGCGGCGGAAACGGTGTACGCCATTGCGGACGTGGAGGATCCTGCCGCCACGGAAGAGGCCAAGCTGAAAGCGCGCGCGGCGGTTGCCGCCGTGTACAAGATCGACGAATCTCTGACGCGGGATGCCATGGATTTTTTCGAGAACACCGTGTTTGCGGGATTTTATAAAGTGGCGTCCTACGGGGCGCAGGTGCGCGGACAGAGCGCCAATGAAGCGGGATATCAGATCGCTTATGACACGGCGACGGTCGCGTCTTACAAAGCCAACGATCTGGCGTTTTTGAAAGGCAGCGACGGCAGTGTGGCGGATGCGAAGGTGCAGTGTCTGCTGGAAACCGATCCCGAGGACGTGGAAAAACTCAAAGAGT
>JAGCSD010000060.1 GCA_017964345.1 Clostridia bacterium | reverse complement strand
GTGCGCGGCGGCGTACTCCGCCAGTTTTTGCACGTAGTCCTTTTCAAGCACGTTCACGCCGCCCTCGCCCTGGACGCATTCGATCATCACGGTAGCAAGGTTTTCTTTCTCCGCCGTGCGCACGAACGCATCAAAATCATTCGCCGGAATGCTTATAAATCCGGGCGTCAGCGGCTGAAATTTCTCGTGGAATTTCGCCTGCCCCGTCGCCGCGAGCGTCGTGAGCGTTCTGCCGTGGAAGGAGTTTTCCAGCGTGGCGACCGTGAAGTATTCCGCTCCCTTGTTTTTGGCGGCGTACGCGCGCGCCGCCTTGATCGCGCATTCGTTCGCTTCCGCGCCGGAATTGGAGAAGAACACCTTGTTCATACCCGTTCGCGCGCAAAGAGCCTCCGCCAAGCGCGCGCACGGCTCGGTATAATAGAGGTTGGATGTGTGCTGTAAACGGTTGACCTGTTCGGTCACCGCACGGCACCACGCGCCGTCGGTATAGCCGAAACTCGTCACACCGATGCCGCTTGTCAGGTCGATATATTCCCTGCCGTTCCTATCGTATGCCAGCGAGCCGTGTCCGCTGACGATCTCGATCGGAAAGCGTTTATACGTGTTTATGACAAACTGCCGGTCCAGCTCCGTGATCGTCATTATGTTTCTCCTTTCAGCCATGTGCCCGCGCCCTCGTCGGTCAGAAGTTCCATTAAGATCGAATGCGGCACGCGTCCGTCCATAATGACCACGTTCTTCACGCCCTGCTTGATCGCTTCGATACAGCAATCCACCTTGGGGATCATGCCGCCGGAAACGACGCCCTCGAGGTAGAGTTTTTTCGCTTCTTCCACGGTCAATTCGGGAATGAGCGTATCCGGATCGTCCTTGTCGCGCAGAATACCGGCAATGTCGGTCATCATGATCAGTCGCTCGGCGTTCAGCGCCCCGGCAATGAACGCCGCGGCGGTATCGCCGTTGATATTGTAGGTGTTGCCCGCCCTGTCGCATCCGAGCGTGGAAACCACGGGAATATAGCCTTTATCCAGAAGATCGTTGATCGGACGGATGTTGACGCGCGTGATCCTGCCCACAAAGCCGAGCTTTTCATCCCTCTGCTCCGCCTCAATGAGTCTGCCGTCCATACCGGACAGCCCGACGGCGTGACCGCCTTTCATTTCCAGTAAATTGACGATCGTTTTATTGATCTTGCCCGCCAGCACCATTTGAGCGATCTCCACGGTTTCCTTATCCGTTACACGCAAGCCGTCAATGAATTCCGTTTGTTTGCCGAGCCGCTCCATCAGCTCGCTGATCTCCGGTCCGCCGCCGTGGATCAGCACGACCTTCACGCCGATCAGATGCAAAAGCACGATGTCTTCCATGACCTGTTCTTTAAGGGAATCGCTGATCATCGCGTTGCCGCCGTATTTGACGACCACGATCCTGCCGGTATACCGTTTGATATACGGCAGCGCCTGTGTCAGCACTTCCGCGCGCTGCGCGTTGGAAAACTCGTTCATGTTTTTTCTCCTTTCAAGTGCGATAATCGCCGTTGATGCGCACATATTCGTACGTCAGATCGCATCCCCACGCCGTGGCGGACGCGTTCCCGCTGTTTAGCTCCACTAAAATCTCAATTTCCTTTCGGGTGAGAATCTCTTTGGCTTTTTCCTCCGAAAAATCCACGCCGCTGCCCTGCCTGCAAACGGCGATTTCGCCCGCCGCGCTGCGAAAAGCCACGTCAATTTTGTTTACGTCCACGCGCGCGCCGCTGTAGCCGATGGCGCACAGCACTCTGCCCCAGTTGGCGTCGGCGCCGAACATGGCGGCTTTTAAGAGGCTTGAGCAGATCACGCTTTTGGCAACGGTTTTGGCGCACGCTACGCCTGCCGCGCCGGTGACCTTGCATTCCAGCAGCTTGGTCGCGCCTTCGCCGTCGCCCGCGATCAGGCGGCACAGATGCACCGTCACGGAGTTCAATGCCCGGCAGAACGCGGCAAAATCGTCGTTTTCTTCGCAAATACACGCATTCCCCGCCATGCCGTTGGCAAGCACGCACACCATGTCGTTGGTGGATGTGTCGCCGTCAACGGAAACCATGTTGAACGTGTTTGCCACATCGCCCGACAGCGCTTTTTGCAGCATGTTCGGGGAAATGGAAACGTCCGTCGTCAAAAAGACAAGCATTGTTGCCATATTAGGGTGGATCATGCCGCTGCCCTTGGCAATGCCGCCGATCCGGCACGTTTTGCCGCCGGCTTCGAAGGATACGGCGACCTCTTTTTTCACCGTGTCCGTCGTCATAATGCCCTCCGCGGCGTCACCGCTTCCCTGTTCAGAAAGCGCGGCGGCAAGAGGCGCGATGCCGGAAGCGATCGGCGCGATATCCAGCTTCTGTCCGATCACGCCGGTGGACGCCACCACAACATTCCGAGGCGAAATCCCCAACTGCTCAGCGGCAAGCGCGCACATGGCTTGCGCCACTTCCGCGCCGTCCGCGTTACAGGTGTTGGCATTGCCGCTGTTGCAAATGATCGCCTGCGCTTGCCCGTCAAGCAAGTGATCTTGCGTCACCTGCAAAGGTGCGCCTTTGACCATATTTGTTGTGTACACAGCGGCGGCGGACGCCGGGCACGAGCTGAAGATCAACGAAAGGTCATTTTTGGTTTTATTCTTACGAATACCGCAGTGAACGCCCGCGGCAGTGAATCCTTTGGCGGCGCATACGCCGCCCTCGATCAGTTTTATCATGGTATCTCCTTTCAAAGAATCAATCCTTCCGTTTCGTTCACGTCGAGCAGCAGGTTCATATTCTGGATCGCCGCGCCGGACGCCCCCTTGCCCAAGTTATCAAAGCGTGCCGTCAGCACTATGCGTTCGTCATTCCCGAAAACGGCAATTTCCATATCATCGCGTCCCGTCAGCGCGCCGGCGGACAAAAACCCGTTTTCGTCCGCGTTCCCGCGTACACGCACCACGCCGGATGTGTAGTAGGATCGATAGCACGCCTCCACCTCGCGCACCGTGACGGGTAAAACAAAGTCCGAAGCAAACAGCGGCAGTGTGACTTCCATACCGGCGTAATACGGGGCGACAACCGGAGAAAAGACCGGGGCATAATCCAGGCCGCAAACAGTTGCCATTTCCGGCAGATGTTTGTGGGTCTGGCCCAGGCCGTATTGGCGGGGCGCGTCGAACAGCGCGGGGCGGTCTTCCGCTTCATAG
>JAGCSD010000059.1 GCA_017964345.1 Clostridia bacterium | reverse complement strand
CGCTTGGTCGGCGAGGGCATCTTGAACGCCCTGCCGGATATGAAGGTAGATCTGACAAGCCCCGCGCACACGGTCGAAGTGGAGATCCGCGAAAAGGCTTACGTCTACGCGCGGGACATCCCCGCCGCCGGCGGACTGCCGCTCGGAACTAATGGGCGGGCGGCGCTGCTGCTCTCCGGCGGGATCGACAGCCCCGTGGCGGGCTATATGATCGCCAAGCGCGGCGTCTGCCTTGACGCGGTGCATTTCTACAGCTTTCCGCACACCAGCGAACGCGCGCGTGAAAAGGTGTTTGAGTTGGCGCGCGAATTATGCGCGTATATGCCGCGTCTGTCGGTATTCACCGTGCCGTTCACGCATATCCAGGAGTCCATTTACGAAACGTGTCCCGACGCGTTCATGACGATTCTGACGCGGCGTTTTATGATGAAAATTGCCGAAAAGATCGCCAATATGCGGGCGTGCGGCGCACTCGTCACAGGTGAAAGCATCGGACAGGTGGCAAGCCAGACGATGGAAAGTCTGCACGCCACCGACAGCGCCGTGTCCCTTCCGGTTTTCCGTCCCTGCATCGGCATGGATAAATCCGAGATCATGAAGATCGCCGAAAAGATCGGCACGTTTGAAACGTCGATCCAGCCGTTTGAGGATTGCTGTACGGTCTTTACCCCCCGTCATCCCGCCACCAAGCCGCGTTTGGAGGACGTACTGGCGGCGGAAGCTCTGCTTGACGCGGACGCGCTGATTCGTGAAGCGCTCGAAAAAACCGAGCGTGTCGACATCACCGCGGACGGCGTGATCAGCACGGAAACACTTGCGGAAATGCTCCGAAAACGCGGGGAAAACCTGTTTTGATCCCCTAAACAAAACACCTGCTTGGATCATCAAGCAGGTGCTTTCTTTTACTCTCCTTACATATCCGGCGCGTCCTGCCACGGTGCGCTCGGCTCTTCCTTCAATGCTTCTTGCGGTTCCTCCGGCTTTTCATAATGACGGCTGATGATCGACACGTTTTCGCACAATTCCCCAAACGCATACAGAAGAATCGTACTCAGCCATCCGCTCAAAACCGACACGGGAATATAAAGCAAATACCAAAGGGACGTGGTCTGCACCGCATACAAAATTCCCGCCGCGCTGCCTCCGAAAATAATCAGAAAAAAGAGGATCCACGCCAAGACCTGTATTTTTGCGCCTGCGTTTCTGAACATAACACGATACTCCTTGCCTTTTTTTGACAGTATAGCACCGTTTCTTTTTTTTGTCAACTATTTCATGATGTAATTCCACCAATTTCGTATTCAAAACAAGTATACTAAGATAGAAACGGAGTTGAGGAATAGTGGATTTCGGAACGAAAATCAAAGAACTGCGTAAGCAAAACGGCTTGACTCAACAACAGTTGGCAAGCCGCATCGGCGTAACGAAGTCAGTCATTTCCTTTTATGAGTTGAAAGAACGCGCGCCCTCGCCCGATACGCTGGTCAAGCTCGCGCAGGTATTTCACGTTAGTACAGACTATTTACTGGACGTGCAAAAAAGCCGAACCGTCGATGTATCCGGTCTTTCCGACGAGGACATTCGCGCCGTACAGATGATCGTCGAACGGTTAAGAAAAAAACATAACAGCGCACGCAGGGAATAATAAGGAACGCACGAACTTGATTCGTGCGTTCCTTAAAGTGTGTTCCGACGTCAATATCCCGCGTAGTATCGCGTGCCGGGCTTGGCGTTATTTCCCAAAAGCTCACTGACGGAAACGACTTCGTACCCTTGCGCGTAAAGCCGTTCGATGATGGTGCAAAACGCGAGATACGAGTTTTCATATATTTCATGCATCAGGATGATACTGCGATCCCGTACGTTTTTCATCGCGTTGTTGACGATGATCTCCCTGCCGCTCTCCCCTTTGGATTTGTATCTCCAGTCTTCGGTGTCCACGTCCCAGATCACGACGGAATACGGGCAGGACGCAACGCGTTCCTTCGTAATGGAACCGCCGAAAGGACGCATCAAAGTCGGCGCGATGCCGACCGCGTCCACGATAACCTTGGCGGTTTCGTTGAGTTCATAGGCGTACCGTTCGTCTGAACAGTTGTGATAATAAACGGACGATGCGTGCGTATAACCGTGGATCTGAATTTCATTGCCGTTCTCCACCGCATAGCGCATGGCGTCCGCAGTGGAATCGTCCACACGGTTGCCTACGATGAAGAAAGTAGCGTGTGCGTCGTATTCTTTCAGTTTATCCACGAACATACGGGTATATTTGGAATGCGGACCGTCGTCGAACGTCAACGCAACGTACTTCTTCCCCTCTGTGAGCGTTTTGCCGGGCTGAGGCGTCGCCTTGCTTGTGGGAACGATGATCTTTGTTTCCCCCGATACGGAGGGCGTTGCGGATGTTTTGACGCCCGGCGTCGGTTCGATCGTCGGCGTCAGTGTCGGCGTAGGCGTGGGCGTGGGAACGGGCGTCGGCGTCGTCATCGGATCCACGCCCGTCATCATGTCATACGTCATCGGCGCGGTAAAATCCGCGGACGCATCGGCAATGGCGAGTCCGTTGCAGCGTATCGTGATGCTTTGCGCCTGATAATTCTTCAAAAACGTGTTGGCGACGCACTGCACGATCATTTTCTGACCGACCGGCTGATACTGCGTCAAATGCGGAAGGATCGCCTCGTTCATATCCAAATACAGCACTTCTGTGTCCTGCGAGAAAGACTTAACCGTGATATTTTGCGGTAAAACACCTTCTTCTATCAAAATCGAAATCAAGTTTTCCGGCGTGAGCGAACGAATCGTAACCGCCTTTTCCTCCAGCCCGGATGCGCGGATCACGCATACCGTCGCCGGTACGCTTGCCGCACAGCCTGCCAGCAAACAGATCAACAGAATTCCAATCAATATACGACGCAAATGCTTCATATCGATGCTTCCTTTTCATGCGCAATGCGCTTACCTTCATCTCACACCGTATTGTATCACATTTTTTCGAAAAAGTATAGGGCATTTTGTCAAACCGACTCTAAATTATTTTCAGTATTTTGAAAGAATGAGTTGCGTTTTTCAAGATTTGTGCTACAATAATATGCGTCGCGGGAAGTTTGTTTTCCCGCACTCCCCGCACGATGCCCAAATCACATCCAAAATACGGGCTTGTAGCTCAGTTGGTAGCCCGAAGGGCACGCTTACATACCCCACAATTTTATATCGCCCCTAAAACGGGCTTGTAGCTCAGTTGGTAGAGCGCTGCGTTCGCAACGCAGAGGTCATGGGTTCGAGTCCCACCAGGTCCACCAAAAAGTCCTTACTCGAACCCTTGCCCAAAAGCAAGGTGTCGGGCGAGGACTTTTTCATTAGTTCCTGAAGACCGATCGATGGGGTATTCGCATCGATTATAAGAGGCGGATTTGCTGCAATGTTCCGGGGTTCTTTTCTTTTTATGGAAACGAGGATTACTGCTTTTGCGAAATCGTTCCCCTTTCGCAGGAGGTTATAGCTTTGCATATGCGTGGTAGACGAAGCCCTGCAGTTAGCACTAACTCTAGTGAGCTAGATTTTTTATCTGTTAGTCGGTATAATGGCCGTAGTATTATCCTCAATCGAATATGCGGCTCACCAGAAGACAATAATATCACAAAACAAAGGCTGTGGAATAATGGCAAAAACGCATGAAGATTTTGTAAAAGAACTATTGACGATTAATCCAGAAATTGAAGTTATAGGAAAATACACACGAGCAGTTGATCATATTGAAGTTAAATGCAAGAAATGCGGCAAGGTCTGGCATCCGGCAGCATATTCATTAGCATCTGGAAAGTCATGTCCACATTGCAGCGCAATAAGAGGCTCTCACAATAATAAAGGAATTACAGGAACGAAAACAGACAAGCAATTTCGCGAAGAATTAAGAAAACTACATCCCGATATTGAGCCCTTAGACTCATATACTAGCAATAAAGATTCTATAAGATTTGCATGCCAAAGATGCGGTCATGAATGGAGTGCAAAACCTTATTCCTTGTTACAAGGACACGGTTGTCCAAGATGCGCAAAATCAGGAACAAGTTTTATGGAACAATTGATTCTCCTGAGTTTTCGTGAAGTCATTGGTGACAAGTATGTTCTTTCTAGAAATAAATCACTAGTTGGAATGGAATTGGATATTGTTATTCCGGAATACAAACTAGCAATCGAGCCGGGCAATTGGTTTCTTCATAAACAATCACTCAAAAGAGATACGGAAAAAAGACTTCGCTGCAGAGAAATAGGATTTAGGCTAATTACTATATATGACAAATATCCAGAGAATACAGAGCCTCCGTTTTTAGATAATTGCTATGTCTACCATGATGACTTAAATAAAGTAGATCATACAGTCATCCACAATCTCATAAATGAATTGTTCTCACAATGCGAAATTGTTAGAAATTTTTCTCAAGCAGAATGGGATGCCCTCGAAGAACAAGCCTATGAGAAATCAAAATCCCTAACGCATGAAGAGTTTATCAAAAGACTATCTGCAATTAGGCCTGATATAGAAGTTATCGGAAAATATGAAAATGCAAATCGTAGAATTGCGGTCAAATGCAGAAAATGTGGTTTTTCTTGGAATGGTATTCCCGCTAGTCTGCTTGCAGGAGACGGTTGCAGGAAATGCGGTGCTAAAAATCGTGGCCACAAAGAAAGGCGCAAGCAGGAGGACTTCGAAAATGAATTGAAAAATCTTATACCTACCATAAAGGTAATTGGAGAATACGTCGGTCGTCATAAACCTATTAAAGTCCAATGCTTAAAATGCGGAACCGTATGGGATCCGACACCTGGAAGTCTTTTAAGAAAAGAACATTTTAACTCCGACAATAATGGCTGCCCAACATGTTCAAAAAGTAAAATGGGCACGCCTAAGAAAAGAGTAATGAATATAGAAACTGGGGAAGTTTTTGACTCAGCAATTCAAGCGGGAGAACAATATGGCACCGTCCCGTCGGCAATTCGCCAATGCTGTCGCGGGAAAAGTAAATCTTCAAATGGCTATCACTGGAAATACATTGAATAAATAGAAGAATTGTTCGACTTAAACCCCGCTAGTCCCACCAAAACGAAAATCCTGTCGCATAGGCGGCGGGATTTTCATTTTGTATTATTCATTCTGAAAGCTTTCGGTCTTCATTCTTCATTAAATAGCGACAGGATTTTCTAAACGGCGGATTTTTCAACAATAGTAAATCCGCCTGTGTGAATCTGTGATATACCCGGCGGGATACTCGTCTTTCGCGATGGATATGCGCCGCGCCGGCGCCTGAGTAGATGTATAATATCCTATCACATTCGGCTTAAGCCGAATACTACCATAATTTACGTTAGCAGATTAAATCACATCAAGAGAAGCGGGACATAGTATTCTTTAGCTGTTCCGTCAGTGAGTTGAAACCCCGATGCGGACATCGGGGTTTCGTTTGACTGCCTTATGGTTCCTGCGTATCGGAAGATGCTGTCGGTGTGTCGGTCGGGGACGTCGTTGTTCCCGTCGGAGAGGCTTCGTCGCTCGGCACTTCGGTGGGCGTTGCGGTCGGCGTAACGTCGGGAGAAACGCTCGGCTCTTCCGAATTGTCCGGCGTCGGAGATTCTTCCACCGGTGTAGGTTTGGGCGTGGGAACAACATCGGGATTGCTTACCAACTCGGTTCGCACAAGCCCGTGCGAATTGTTACCCGGCTCATAGTCCGCCAGCATATCCCAACCAAGCGGTGGGAGATACTTTTTCAGTGTGGCGCGCAGCGTGCTGTCGACCGGGCGGTTTTTGGTCACAACGCAATACGTTCCGCCGTCGACATTATCATAGATCCATTTGGCATGGTTCATCAGCATACGCAAACAACCTGCGCTGCCGGGATTTCCCATATTATAATAGGCGCCGGATTTCGGAACGACTTTTCCGTTTACCTGTGCAAAGGTAAAGGAATGAAACATATATTCATTTTTATATCGCGTTACATAATAGGCATAAGACTCGTATTTTTGGAAGTAATACCGCTTGTATTTGAGATTCTGCCCTGTGGCGGCTCTCTGCTGTTCCTGCGTTTTGATGTAGAACTCTCCGGTCAGCGTGGGATTGGTGCTTGTCCCGCCGGAGCAGATGAAGCGATTGAGCAGAACATCATATTTGCCCGTGGCTTTGTTTTTTACAAAGATATTGACACACTGGTTGCTGATATCGACTTCGATGTAATACGGCATCCGATATCCCTTGGGCGCATCCTTCAGCGGCGTGGTATAGCCGACCGTCAGAAGCGCGGAGGGAACGATACTTTCTGTTTGCGCGGGGCGAATATATAAGGTGGGTGTCGGCGTAACGGGCGCGGACGAATCGGTGTCGGGCGTGGCGGGCAGCGGGGAACCGCTCGGATCAGCCGATGATGGCGTGAACGCGGCGGACGAGGAAGGCGAATACGGTATGCGCGTAGGAATGGACGCCGTGTTGCCGCCGATGGTCTGCCACGGTCGGCATGCGGAAAAAAAGGCGACCAGACAAAGCAGGCAAACCGTCACGGCAAGAAGTTTTTTCATAAAAACACTCCTTCATCGTCCGGTGGCATACCCATTAAACGGCACAGTCGTGTGCTCAAAAAAAAGAAGCCACTCATCTTTATTATATTTATACCACTAAGCTGTATACCTGTCAATAAAAATCAACGGATATGAAAGAAAACTTTTTGTAAATTTTAATCGGAATTTAAGAAAAAATATATGCGAAACACCGCGTCTTTACTCGTTTTTGCGCGCTTTTTCGATGGCAAGCCCCAATTCGTACAGGGTCGGGAATACGTACGTCGGCGCGATCGGCGCGCCGGGTATGTCTTCTTTGCGAGCTTCGCCGGAAAGCACCAAACAGGTTTTGACGCCCCATTGCCCGATGGCGATATCGGTCGTCAGCCGGTCGCCCACCATCAAAAGATGCTCGCGGGAAAAGCCGGTCCTTTGCTCCGCGGCAATCAGGATCTGCTCCTCGGGCTTACCGCAGACGACGTCGGGACGTCTGCCGCAGCAGGCGAAGATCAATTCCATTATACTTCCTAAATCCGGCAAAAAACCGTGTTCCGCGGGGCAAACGCGATCCGGATGCGTGGCGATATACGGCAGACCGTCTGCGACGAAATTGGCAAATTTCGTCAGCCGATCATAGTTCAGATCCGTATCGAAGCCGGCAAGCAAGACCTCGGGATCGTCCTCGCACAGGCGGATCCCGCGCGACTCCATTTCCCGCCGCATACTGTCGGTGCCGAGCAGGAACACCCGTTTTTCGGGAAAGTGCGCGTTCAGATAGTTCGCCGCGGCGTGCGAGCTGATGAGGATGTGCGACGCGTCGGTTTGGATGCCCATGCGCGCGAGCTTTTCCAAATACGCGTCCGTGGAACGAGAGGAGTTGTTCGTTAAAAACAAACAGCCGATGCCCAACCGCGTCAGCCGCGCCAAAAAGTCCGCCGTATAGGGAAACAGGCGGTTTCCCAGGTAGATGGTACCGTCTAAATCCAGCATTACACATTGTAATCGGTTCATATCGTTTCCTCCGGGCGTACGGCGCCGTCGAAAGCCGTATCAAACACCTTTTGTATTGTATCACATTTTGTCATCTTCGTAAAGCTGTACGGCGAAGCAAATATTTTTCGCCAAATTGTTACAAAAGTATTGCATAATTCGTCGAAGTATGGTACAATAACAACATAAACCCGACTTTTGAGGGAAAGGAGCCACCGTAATGCGCAAAACGCTCGCTCTGTTGTTGGTGTTTGTCTGCTTGATCGGTCTTGTCGTGCTGCCTGCGCGCGCGTACGAGGTGGCGGAGCTGTCCGCATGGGGAACCGTGACCACGAGCAGCAGCAATCTGAATATGCGCAGCGGCCCCGGTACGTCCTATGGGATCGTTTCTTCTCTTGTCAAAGGCAGTATCGTCCGCGTGACCGGCGTCACAAAAGACACGTCGCAAAACGACTGGTATCGCGTCAGCGCCGACGGCAAAGAAGGGTTTGTGATGGCAAAATTCATCACGCTGCGCGAAGCACAGCAGGGAGAAGACGCGGATTTTGAAACGACATTGGAGTTGTTTCCGGTCAGTTATCATGAAAAACTGCGTACCTTGCACACTCTTCATCCGGCATGGCGCTTCACGCCGCTTATGACGAATTTGGATTGGAACGATGTAATGGCAAACGAATGGGTGATCGGGCGCAATCTGCTCCAATCTCCCGACGCGTGGAAGTCCTATGACAAGGGCGCCTATGACTGGGAAAACAAAAAATGGTACGCTTTTGACAGCGGCGGCTGGGTACAGGCGCTCAAAGAAGTGATCGCGTACTACATGGATCCCCGCAATTTTCTGGACAGCAATATTTATCAGTTCCTCGTTTTGGATTTTGATGAAAGCACCGTGAACGAAACGGTCGTGCGCACGATGCTTGCCGGCACGTTCATGGAAAACGGCGACTGCGGCGGTATTTCGTACCCGCAGGCGATCGTTTCCGCCGGCATGGCGGCAAACTGCAGTCCGTACCTGCTGGCGGCGCGCATTCGCTTAGAGCAGGGCAGCGTGGGGAACAAGCTGGCGCACGGAACCGTTCCCGGGTACGAAGGATATTACAATCATTTTGACATCGGCGCCTATGCGCACAGCGGACGCACGGCTATTGTCAACGGCGCGATCTACGCCAAGAATAAAGGCTGGAACACACCGTATAAGGCGATCCTCGGCGGCGCTCAATTTTTGGTGAACAGCTATGTAGGAGTCGGGCAGAACACGCTGTATCTGCAAAAATACGACGTGGTGGACGGCGGCAACGGGTATTATAATCACCAGTATATGACCAGCGTCAGCGCGGGCGTGCTGGAATGCGCGCCGATCCGCAACGCGATCGTCGGATCACCCGCGGAGGAATCTCCGCTGGAATTTTTGATCCCCGTCTATAACAATATGCCGGCGGAACCTTGTCCCGCTGTTCCGAAGACAGGCAACGGCAATAATTACTTAAAATCGCTTTCCATTGAGGGTGTGACCTTGCGTACGCCGTTTGACCGGTATACGTTTGAATACGAACAAACGCTTTCGGAAAGACAAAGCATTACGATCACCGCCGTGCCGGAGGATGCCGGCGCTGTTGTGAGCGGCGCGGGAACGCGCTCGCTTCACGGCGGTATGAATGAGATCACGATCACGGTACGGGCGACCAACGGCTTTACGCGCGATTACACGCTGTATTTGACCTTGCCGGGCGAAACGCCGCCGGACGAGCCTACGCCCACGCCCGCGGCGGGGGGAACGCCTTCGCCGACAGCGACGGTCACGCCGACGCCGACGTCCGCGCCCGCATTCCAAAGCGCGTACCAGATAAAAGATGACCTGCTGCTCGGTATTCCCGTGGGAGAAACACGCGCCGCGTTTTTGGCAAAGCAGACGGTGAGCGGCTATACGATTTCTCTGCAAATCGCCGCGGGAAGTGAAAAACCCGCGACTTCCGCGATGGCGACGGGCGACCGTTTAGTTCTGACGTATAACGGACAGCAGACCGTCTATACGATTGTGGTATTCGGTGATTCCAACGGCGACGGCAAATTAAACAGCGCCGATCTGCTGCGCACGCAAAAGGCGATTTTAGGGCTTTCTGCTTTTACAAACGCCGCGCATAGGGAAGCGGCGGATTTTACGCGCGATAGCACAGTTAATTCCCGCGATCTTCTGGCTTGTCAGAAGCGCATTTTAGGGCTTTCCTAAGGAGGAAACGAATATGAAAAAATGGCTTGCACTTTTGCTTTGTACTTTCCTGATGATCGCGCCGTGCCTCATCGCGCACGCCGCGTGCAGTGCGTCGGTTTCTGCAAGTCAGGTATACGTCGGTGACACGGTGAAGGTGACGTTCACCTTTAAGGAATCCAAAGCCGTCGGCAGTGTGGACTTGACCGTGCAATTTGACAGCGCGCATCTGGAATACAAGAGCTATACCGGTTCACTCGGCGGCAGCGGCGTCAATGTACAGGGCGAAACGATTAAAATTTCGGAATACAACAGCAACAATACGTCCTCCACTTACACGGCGACGTTCACCTTTACCGCCAAAGCGGTGGGCAGTGCTGTTGTGCGCGTCACGAGCAGTGATATCAGCGATCAGGATTTTATATCCATCGACACCTCTTCGGCAAGCGCCACGGTGACCGTAAAAGCGAAGAACCTTCCGTCGGACTGCAACCTAACGAGTTTGACGCCGCCGGCGGGCTGTACGCTTGCACCTAAGTTTTCTCCCAACACGACCAGTTACACCTGCTCGGTACCGTATGCGGTGGAAAAATTCCCGCTCGATTGGACGCTCTCTGACAGCAAGGCAAAAGCCACGCCTATCGGCTCGCTGAGCTTGAAAGTCGGTACGAACACGCGTTCGGTACGCGTGACCGCGCAGGACGGCACCACCAAAACATATACCGTCACGATCACCCGCGCGGCGGAAGGTGCCGCAACGCCTGTGCCTACGCCTGTCGCCACGGAACCGCCGGATATTGCGGTTACGATCGACGGAAAAGCGTTCACGCTCAGCCGCACGCTGCACACCGCCCTGCCGGACGGCTTCCTGCAGGAAAAACTGACGTATCGGGACGAAGAAGTGGAGAGCGGCGTCATGGGAAGCTTGCGCGTGGTGCAGATCAATGACGGTGAAGAATTCGACTTATATCTTTTTGACGAAACCACGGGCGCGTTCACCCTGTACCACGGGCTGGAAACGACGGGCGAAGCGTTTACCATTTTGGATAAAACGCCTGTCCGTCTGCCTGCCGGATCGGAAAAAACAAGCGTGAACGGACTTCCCTGCTGGACGATCCCGCTCCTTGGGGACGGTTATTATGTGGTAACGGCATTGCGGCACAGCACCGGCAAGGAGTTTTCCGCGGTCTACTGTGAAGCGGACGGTACGCTGCAAACGGCGTCGGGCGCCTTGCTTGAAGGTACTGCCGCCGCGCCTGTTGTAACCGATGTATTGTCGGTCACACCGACTGCTGCCGGTCATGCGTCGGACGATTCCATCGACTGGATGCTCGTCAATATGCTGGTCGTTGTCGCCGGACTGCTCCTGATAGGCGTGCTGATTGCCGTAATCGTGCTGATCCGCCACGGCTCTTCTTCATCGCGACATCCGCGCAAACGCAGTCACGATTGGGGACGGAACGATCCTTATGATGTCGTTCTTTCCGATGATCCGGAAACGGACGATCCTGCGCCGCAGACGCAGGAGAAACATCAGGACGATCCCCATCACGTCTATACGGGCGAGGATGATTTTGAATAGACCGCGTGTGCGTTTGTTTTTTCGAGAGGTGGTTCACACCTCTCATTTTTCTTGACGAAACGGGGTAAATTCAGTATACTAAAGACAAGGGAAATTTTTCGGAGGGAAAACCTATGACAAAAACCATTTGCTTTGCCAATAACAAGGGCGGATCCGGCAAATCCACCTCTTGCGCGAACGTCGGCTATGCGCTGGCGCAAAAGGGCAAAAAGGTGCTGCTTATTGACGGCGATATGCAGCTCAATCTGTCGCTTTCGCTGTTCGATGAGGACACCGTGCTTGCCATGGCGCGAAGCGAAAACAACTTGTACGCCGCGATCCGCGATCAACGGGATCTGACCGATTGCATCGTGGAAACGCCGTATAACAATCTGTTTCTGATTCCGTCGTCCACGCTGATGAGCGGGATCGAATATGAACTGTTCACCAAATGGCAGCGGGAATTTATCCTGAAAAAATGCTTGAAAAGTATCAAAGAAAGCAACCGCTTCGATTATATTCTTCTTGACGCGCCGCCCACGCTCGGCGGGTGGGTGATGAACCTGCTCTGCGCGTCGGATTTTCTGCTGATTCCCGTGGAAGCAAGCCCGTGGGGGATGTTCGGGCTTGCCAATATGTTTGATTTTTACGCTACCGTCAAAGAGATCGCTCCCGACCTTACCGTGCTGGGCGTGGCGGTGACGAAGGTCAACGAGCGCAAGAATTATTTCCGTCAGACGATGGAAGCCCTGCGCGCTATGGAAGGCGTGCCCGTGTT
>JAGCSD010000058.1 GCA_017964345.1 Clostridia bacterium | reverse complement strand
GCATAACCGAGGCGGCGTAAAACTTCTGGAAGAATTGGGCTTCTCCCGCGTGATTCCCGCGCGCGAGTTGTCACTGGCTGAAATATGCGACTTGTGCGCTTCCACGAGCCTGGAAGTGGAAGTGTTCGTGCATGGCGCACTGTGTATGTGTTTCTCCGGCGCGTGCTATCTCTCAAGCATTCTCGGTCAGCGCAGCGGCAACCGCGGTCTGTGCGCACAGCCCTGCCGCCTGGACTTTCACATAAACGGACGCGATCATGCACTTTCCTTAAAAGATATGTGCCATATCCCGCAAATTCATGCATTGCGCGAGGCGGGCGTGACATCCCTGAAAATCGAAGGACGCATGAAACGTCCGGAATACGTGTACGCCGCCGCAAGCGCGTGCCGTAGGGCGCTAAACGGGCAAAAGCCAGATTTAGACACCCTGCGTGCGGTATTTTCGCGTTCGGGCTTTACCGACGGCTATCTGACGGACAAGCGTGATCTTACCATGTTCGGTTTCCGGCAAAAAGAAGACGTGACCGCCGCCGCGCCGGTATTAAAACCGCTGGCGGCGCAAATGAATAAGGAATGCGCGCGGGTAAAGATCGACCTGCGCGCGCGGATCCACGAACAGAAAACCGAGCTGACCGTCAGCGACGGCGCATATACGGCGCGGGTGACCGGGCAGGCACCTGAAAAGGCGCTCTCGCGTGCTTTGACGCGCGGCGACGTAGTCAAACAACTTTCCAAAACCGGCGGCACACCTTATAAAGTGGAAAGCATGGTTGTGGAGCTTTCCGACGGACTGATGCTTCCGCTTGCCAAGCTGAACGATCTGCGCCGCCGCGCACTCGAAGAACTGACGCGCCTGCGCGGGACGCTCCAACCCCATACCTTTGCGCCGTACGACTTTTCTTTTTCCGCGCGCCCGCATGACGGCGACGCGCTGTGGGTGCGCGTCCTGCACGCGAACCAGTTGGACGAATGTGACGAAACGCTCTCGGTGATTCTGCCGCCTGAGGAAATATCGACCACGCTCACTGCGCGTTTTGCGCGCACAGCGGTGGAAATCCCCGTTTTCTGTTTTCCCCGCGACGAAGAGTGTGTGCTCCAATCGCTGATTCGGGCGCGAAAAGCCGGCGCCGGCTATGCCTATTGTGAAAATCTCGGTGCGATTTCTCTTGCGCGGCAGGCGGGGCTTTCCCCTATTGCCGGATGCGGCATGAACACGCTGAACTCTCTGTCGCTTGCGGCGCTCAGCGATCTCGGCGTGCGATCTGCCGTGGTGTCGTTTGAAAGCAGCGCGGCGAATCTTTCCTCCCTGCGGACGGAGCAAGCACTCGGCTTTCTTGCCTACGGGCGTCTGCCTTTGATGCGGATGCGTGCCTGTCCCGCGCAAACAAAAAGCGGGTGCGGCACCTGCACGGGCGAAAACACGCTCACCGACCGTCTGGGTGTTTCTTTCCCGCTTCTTTGTTCGCGAAAGCGATATGTTACTCTACTCAATTCCGTGCCGCTCTACATTGGCGACAAGCCGCCGCGAGCGGATTTTGCGCTTGTCTACTGTTCGCGCGAAACGGCACGGGAAGTCGGCGCGCGCGTTCGGGACCTGCGCACGCACGCCACGCCCGCCTTTGAACGGACAAACGGACTGTACTATAAAACTTTGAGGTAAACGATGAAACCGGAACTGTTGGCGCCCGCGGGCGATATGGAAAGTTTAGACGCCGCCTTGCGTTTCGGCGCGGACGCGGTCTACGTGGGTGGACCGATGCTTCAGCTGCGAAGCGCTTCCGCCGGCTTTGCGCTTGACGATCTTGCCCGTGCGGTTTCCCTTGCACACGCACAGGGAAAGAAACTGTACATCACCGTCAACTGTTTCGCGAAAGACTCGGAATTTACAGATATATGCTTATATGTTCATCAGTTAAAAGAAATAGGGGTCGACGCGGTGATCGTATCGGATTTAGGCGCGATCGCCTGCATCCGGCAAGCGGAGCCGCATCTTGCCGTCCACGTTTCCACCCAGGCGAACTGCCGCAACGCGCGCGCGGCGGAAGTATACGCGTCTTTGGGCGTTAAGCGCATCGTGCTGTCGCGGGAGATGACGCTGGAGGAGATCCGCGTTTTTTCTTCACGGATCCCGCCCGAACTTGAGATCGAAGCCTTTGTGCACGGCGCCATGTGCATGGCGTATTCGGGGCGGTGTCTGATCAGCTCGTTTTTGGCAAATCGAAGCGGCAACCGCGGCGAATGCGCTCAGCCCTGCCGTTGGCAATATCAGTTGATGGAAGAAAAGCGACCGGGCGAATACTTCCCCATCGAAGAAGCACCCGAAGGAACAACGATCCTGTCCTCCTGCGATCTAAACTGTCTATCCTTTCTGGATGAACTGAAACGGGCGGGTGTTACGTCGTTTAAGATTGAAGGACGCATGAAATCCGCCTATTATGTGGCGACGGTCGTCAATACGTATCGCCGCGCCATCGATCAAAGCGCGCCGATCGAGCTTTTGGAAGAAGAATTAAAGGCGGTTAGCCACCGTCCGTATTCGACAGGTTTCTATTACGGCGATCCGCGTCAAAGCACAAAAAAAGAAGCGTACATTCGCGAAAAAGCGTTTGCGGCTGTCGTTAAAGACGAGCAAAACGGCAGAGTCACCGTGGAACAGCGTACCCGTTTTTTTGAAGGCGATGTTTTGGAGGTGCTGTCCCCCTCGTCGTTCGGGTTGTCCTTTGCGGTTCAGAATCTGAGAAACGAAGCGGGCGAGCCGGTTTCCTGCGCGCCGCACGCGACGGAAATTCTGACGATAGACTGTCCTTTTCCCCTAAAAAAAGGCGATATCTTGAGAAGGAGATCATAATGTCATTTTTCGGAAAAACTATACAGACGGACATTTTCGGTGAGTCCCACGCCCCCAAAATCGGAGTGACGGTCACAGGACTCCCCGCAGGAGCGCACATTGACCTTGACGCTCTACAAGCCTTTTGCGACCTGCGCGCCCCCGGGCAAAACGCGTGGTCCACGCCGCGCAGGGAAGCGGACCGCGTGATCGTTCTCTCCGGGCTTTCGCCCGACGGTATCTTGGACGGCACACCGTTCCGGGCGATCATACAGAACACCAACACGCGCTCGGGCGACTATGAAACCGCTATTCCCCGTCCCGGACATGCGGATTTTCCGGCATTTGTCAAGCACGGGCGGATCCCCGCGGGCGGCGGAGCGTATTCCGGGCGCATGACCGCGCCGCTGTGCATAGCGGGCGGCGTGGCGCTTCAACTGCTTGCCCGAAAAGGCGTTCACGCGGACGCGCATATTCTGTCCGTTCATTCCGTGCGTGACAACGCGTTTGACGAAACGGACGAAACGCCCTCGGAGACGTATAAAAAAACGTTCCCCGTCCTGAACAAGGCGGCAGGCGAAGCCATGAAGCGCGCCATTCTCGCCGCGCG
>JAGCSD010000057.1 GCA_017964345.1 Clostridia bacterium | reverse complement strand
TCGTCTTCCCGGCGATATGACGGTCGATAAACGCGATCCGCTGGTCGAAAAAGTCAAAACGATGGTCGATGCCGAATATGCCGCCGGGCGCAACACCGCCATGGGCGACATCGAATTGGACGACATGGTGCGCCGCGCGGACGCGGACGCGCACCTCGCGTTTGAGCATCATACCGTCGCGTCCAGACTGCTGAAAAAGAATTCTTAAAAAACTTTGATACTTTTTTCAAAGAAATCAGCCGTTTTTTTGAAAAAAGGTGTGGAAAAAATCTCGGTTATCGTTTATAATAGAGATACCAACTACAAGGAGGAGATACTATGATTCAAATTATTTACGGCAAGAAAGGCGCGGGGAAAACCAAAAAGATCATTGAGAGCGCCAATCACGCTTCCGAAACACTGAAAGGCAACGTGGCGTTTTTGTTCAACAGCAAGCGCTACATCTGTGATCTGAAGCATCAGGTCCGTTTTATCAATACGGAAGAATACGGCATCAAAGGCGCTTACCTTTTCTTCGGCTTCATTTGCGGACTGGTCGCTTCCAACTTTGACTTGGAACGTATTTATGTCGACGGCTTTTTGAAACACATGGATCGTCCGATGGAAGAACTGGAAGACCTTTTCATCCGTCTGAAGAGCTTCTGCGAGCAAAACCGTATCGAACTGATCCTGTCCGTTTCGGCGGATAAAGACGAAATTCCCGCGTTCATGCAGGAGTTTTTGATCAACTGACGCCATGAACTACACATCTACACGCAACGCGAGCCTGCGTTTTTCTTCATCGCATTGCTTTGTACAGGGCATTTCCGAAGAAGGCGGTCTGTTCGTGCCGGAAAGCTTTCCGGTTTTCAGCGAACGGGAGATCGCCGCTTTAGCGGACGTGCCGTATTCCGAGAGAGCATTTCGCCTGCTCTCTCGTTATTTGACTGATTTTTCCGCCAAGGAACTGCGATCCTGCATTGCCGGCGCGTACGGCACCGCGTTTGACACGCCCGCCGTCTGCCCCCTGCGTAAGCTCGACGGCAAGACCTTCGTCATGGAGCTTTACCACGGACCGACGCTGGCGTTTAAGGACGTGGCATTGCAGATTCTGCCGCATTTTTTGCGCATTGCCAAGCAAAAAGAAGGCGTAAGCGATACGATCCTCATTTTGGTGGCAACTTCGGGCGACACCGGTAAGGCGGCGTTGGAAGGATTCGCGGACGTGGACGGTATGGCCATCGCCGTATTCTTTCCGAATCAAGGTGTCAGCCGTATGCAGCAGCTTCAAATGACCACGCAGGAAGGCAAAAACGTCTTTGTCTGCGCCGTCAACGGCAATTTTGACGACACGCAAACGGGCGTCAAAGAGATCTTCACTTCTCCTGACGTGCGCGCGAAGCTTCAAGAAAAGCATATCCGCCTCTCCAGCGCCAATTCGATCAACTGGGGCAGGCTCGTGCCGCAGATTGTCTATTATTTCTCCGCTTACGCCGACCTCTTGAGGGAAAACGAGATCGCATCCGGTCAACCCGTTGATTTTGTGGTACCGACCGGAAATTTCGGTGATATTTTGGCAGGCTACTACGCCAAGCGCATGGGGCTGCCGATCCGCAAGCTCGTGTGCGCTTCCAATAAAAACCGCGTGCTGACGGACTTCTTTGAAACCGGAGTATACGACGCGAACCGCGCGTTCTTTAAGACCGCTTCGCCGTCGATGGATATTCTGATTTCCAGCAATCTGGAACGTCTGCTGTTTGAGCTCTCCGGGCGCGACGACGCCTTTGTGTCGGATCTTATGCGGCAGTTAAAAGAAACGGGACAATACCGCCTCCCCGACGTCATGCATCGGGCGCTGACGGAAACGTGGGAAGCGGGCTGTGCCGACGAAGCGCAGACCGCGCGCGCGATCCGCGACGCGTTTGACCGCTTCGGCTATTGCATTGATACGCATACCGCGGTCGGCTACGCCGTACAGGCGCGCCGCGCCTCCGACGTACCCACGGTTCTGCTTTCCACTGCCAGCCCCTACAAATTCCCGCGCGCGGTACTCTCCGCTGTCGAAGGCACCGCGCCGGAAGATGAATTCGCGGCGGCGGACCGTCTGGCGCAGTTGGGCGTACCCATGCCGGACGCGATCGCCAATCTGCATGACAAAGCGATCCGACACAAGACCGTGTGTGAAAAAGCCACCATGGCGCAAGCCGTGCTGTCGTGGGAGGGAGAAACCCTATGAGTGACGAAAAAAAGACCATTTTCTCCGGCATACAGCCCTCCGGCTGTGTGACCATCGGGAACTATTTGGGAGCTCTGCGCTCGTGGAAGAATCTGCAGGACGATTATAACTGTTATTTCTGCGTGGTGGATCTGCACGCGCTGACAGTGAAACAGGATCCCGCCGAAATGCGCCGACGCTGTATCGAGCTGTACGCCGAATACATCGCCTGCGGTCTGGACCCGGAAAAGAACGTGATGTTCTTTCAATCGCACGTGCCGGCGCACAGCGAATTGTCCTGGCTGTTGACGTGTATTTCATATATGGGCGAAATGAGCCGCATGACGCAGTTCAAGGAAAAAAGCAAAAAAGCCGGTTCCAACGTAGGGCTGGGGTTGCTCTGCTACCCGGTGCTGATGGCGGCGGATATTCTGCTTTACAACACCGATCTGGTGCCCGTCGGCGCGGATCAGAAACAGCATTTGGAGCTTTCCCGCACGCTCGCGGCGCGCTTCAACAACGCCTACAGCGATACGTTCAAGGTACCGGAGCCGTACATTCCCGCAAACGGCGCCCGCATTATGAGCCTGACCGATCCGACCAGCAAAATGAGCAAAAGCGCGGAAAACCCGAACGCTTACGTGTCTATTTTAGATGAACCGGACGTCATCATGAAAAAATTTGCCCGTGCCGTGACCGATTCGGATAACAAAATCGTCCACGACGCCCAAAACAAACCGGGCGTAACGAATCTTCTTGAAATCTACTCCGCCTGCACCGGCGAGCCGATTTCTTCCATAGAAGACGCGTTTGCCGGCAAGGGCTATGGCGATTTCAAGAAAGCCGTCGGGGAAGCGGTAGTAGAAACCACTCAGCCGATCCGCGACCGCTTCAAAACGATCATGCAGGACAAAGCGTACATTGAAAAATGTTATACCGAAGGCGCGCAAAAGGCGTCCTGTACGGCAAACAAAACGCTTGCCAAGGTCCATCGCAAAATGGGGCTTGCCCCGCATAAGCTGTAAAACAAAAACCATACCGGTCGCGGCGACCGGTATGGTTTTTTGCGGGATATGACACTGCTAAACGGCGGTGTTTTTTTGTTTACGCGCAGGCTTTACGTCGGGTGTAACAGCGTTGCCGTCGATCATGCCGCTTTCCGCTTCAACGCATCAGACGGTTTTCCGGTATGCATAAAAAAATCCTGCCGCTGACGCGACAGGATTTCTGCATGGTCTGGGTGAGAAGACTTGAACTTCCGGCCTCATGAACCCCATTCATGCACGCTACCAAACTGCGCCACACCCAGATAACGATGATATTATAGCGCATGGTTCATAAGTTTGTCAAGCAAAACTTTCAGCGGTTCTCAGAATCCTCTGCAGCGATCTGCGCAATCGCATCCAGTTTCCGTTTTATCAAATCATACGCCGCCTTATAAAATGCCAGTTCCTCGGTGCGCTCCGCCAGCAAGCGTTCGGCTTCCGTCTTCCCCATCTTATTCACTCCCCGTTTTGCGTTTGTCTGAAAATCTGATGTACGCCCGTTGCGGAAAACCCGCTGACCGTTCCGACCGCCAGAGCAGAAAGCAGATCGCCGCCGGCGAGCAATTCCGGAAAGAGCCAATATGTCAGTCCGCCCAACAGCGCGCCGAGAAGTCCGCACAGTACGGGCACGGTTTCGTTACGCTGCTGCTTGGTCGCCAGCTTGAATACTTCCGCCAACAGGTAAACCAACACCGTCAGACATGGGATCGCCGTAAAATTCTCCATACTACCCATCCTTTCAAAAAATATGCTGAATGCCGCTTTCCTCTAAAAAATCGCGGTATGTATATTTGATTTCGCGGGCATACGCCAGCGCGCGTTCGACTTCTCCGTTTGTTTTGCCGGTTTGCAGAGCCACGGTATTGGCTTCCGAAAGCGCGTGCGTTGCGAGCAGCATATCGACGATCAGTTTCATATATCGTATACGCGTGTCATCTCGTGCGACGGCTTTTTTCTCATTCTTTTGAATCTTATGCTGAAAAAAGAACAAAAATACACCTGTCAGCACACTGGGCACGCACGCCGCAAGTAAGGTGGTCGCCTCCATTTTTCCGCCCCCTTTACGACTGGATCAGCGCCGAAAATGCGGCGAACACGTCCGCCCACGACATCGTCATTTTGGCGCATTGGCTGTCCTCGTATGAAATACCGTTCGCTGTCAGAATCAGGTCGCCGCCCGTGTTGATTTTCGTTACGCCGCCACACTTGCCGAGAACCAGCACTGCTTTAGGATGGATGGC
>JAGCSD010000056.1 GCA_017964345.1 Clostridia bacterium | reverse complement strand
TTGGTGGAAGATCAGGAGGTCCGGGCGCGCGAGCAGACAGCGGAAGACCTGGCGAAAGAAAATATCCGTGAAACACGCGCCGCCGAACTGCTCGAGCAGGAAAAAGATCATTTGGACGAGTTGCTGGAATTACTGGAACAAAAACTGGCGCGGCAAATGGAACAAACACCGAATGTGCGAACGCTTTCACGGTTAAAAGCCGTGCGTGACGCGCGCGCGCAAAAACGAAAAAATGTCAACAGCGGGCTTTTAACGGAGGTTCTCGCTGATCGGTTGGTGAAAGGGAAAACAATATGGCAAAGGTAATAGGCGTCCGGTTTCGCAATACCGGAAAATCGTATTATTTCGATCCCGACGGAAAGGAAATCTCCGTCGGAACGGATGTGATCGTTGAAACGGCACAGGGGCAGGAAATCGGCAGAGTGACGATGGCGGTCAAGGAAGTCAACGAGGAACAGATCGTCGCCCCCTTAAAAAAGGTCGTGCGCGTGGCGACGCGAGCGGACGAGCGCAAGGCGGAGGAAAACGCCGAAAAAGAAGCGCGCGCGCTTGAAATCGCCGAAGAAAAGGCGGCGGCGAAAGGTCTGGAAATGAAATTCATCCGCGTGGAATACGCGTTTGACGGAACCAAGGGCGTTTTTTTCTTTACATCGGAAGGGCGGGTGGATTTCCGGGAACTTGTCAAGGAACTGGCTTCCGCTTTCCATATGCGCATTGAGCTCCGGCAGATCGGCGTGCGTGACGAAACAAAACTGCTCGGCGGGCTCGGTCCGTGCGGGCAGCCTTGCTGCTGCAACCGCTTTTTGGGTGGATTTCAGCCGGTTTCGATCAAAATGGCGAAAGAACAGGGCTTGTCGCTTAATCCCACTAAAATCAGCGGACTTTGCGGCAGACTGATGTGCTGTCTGAAATACGAACAGGACACCTATGAAAAGGCGCATCGCAAAATGCCGTCAGTCGGCGCGGAAGTCAAAACGGCGGACGGCGTGGGGCGCGTACAGGAAGTCAACGCGCTGAAGGAAACCGTAAAGGTGACGATCAGCAACGGCGATCAGTTCGAAGTACGGGAGTTTCCGTATACCGAAGTACAGGTGACGCGGCCGTTCCATCGCCGTAAGGAAAACGAAAGCTCCGATAGTTTGTCCGAAGACGTTCCGGAAACGGAAGAGCTTCCCGCGTCCGCGCCGCCGGAGAAAGAAAAAACACGCGACGGGCGCGGCAAAAACGCAAACAAGGAAAAAACGGAACAAAAAGAAGGATCCGGCGCAGAAAAACCGGAACACCGTCCGCGCCGCCGGCACGGTCACGGCAGACATAACGGAAACAAGGAGCAATCACATGAAAGCAATCATTGAAATGCAGGACGGCGGCAAAATGACCTTTGAGCTGGATGAAACCGCCGCGCCACAAACGGTCAAAAACTTCGTCAGCCTCGCCAAAAAGGATTTTTACGAGAATTTGATTTTTCATCGCGTGATCCCCGGCTTTATGATCCAGGGCGGCGATCCCACCGGCACCGGCATGGGCGGTCCCGGGTATACGATCAAAGGAGAATTTGCGTCCAACGGCGTGAACAATCCGCTTCGCCACACGCGCGGCGTCATCTCTATGGCGCGCGCCATGGACCCCGATTCCGCCGGCAGTCAGTTTTTTATCATGCACGCCGACGCTCCGCATTTGGACGGACAGTACGCCGCTTTCGGCAAAATGACCGACGGATTTGACACGTTGGACCGCATTGCCGGCACACCCTGCGACCGCCGCGACCGTCCGTTTGACGATCAGAAGATCAAAAACATCACGATTGAAGAATAACGACCTCCGTCTGCGAAAGCATACGAAAAGGCGGCAAAAACGAGTTGTTTTTGCCGCCTTTTCGTATGGATCCTTTGAATCGATACGGACAGAGCGCGTCCGCGGTGCGCAAAATAAAGAAATTTGTTGAACGGACGGAGAAGCTATGGTATAATATTCGCAGTAAGACTTGCTCCGAAGCCTTTGACGGCTTCGCCGCCGCGCGCCTCGCGCGCACCGCTCTATTGACGGCTTCGCAAAAATGCCTTTGCAAGCAAGCATTTTTGCTCATGGTATAATATTCGCAGTAAGTCTTGCTCCGCAAGTCTTGGCGGCTCTGCCGCCGCGCGCACGGCATCATTTACGGCTTCGCCACGCCCCTGTATCCGATAAATCCATCTAAAAGAAAGAGAGCTTTATGAAAAAACAACACGATTCCGCAGATGCTTTGCCGGTCCGTCTGATCCTGTTCGGGGACAACGCGTTTGCCCGCGGTTTTTGGGGACGTTTGCTTCAAACCGCGGCGGACAAGGGCGC
Source organism: Clostridia bacterium (assembly GCA_017964345.1). Taxonomy (GTDB): domain Bacteria; phylum Bacillota; class Clostridia; order Christensenellales; family QALW01; genus UMGS1322. The sequence continues at coordinate 326 of JAGCSD010000056.1, read as the reverse complement.
CGCGAACATGGCGGCGGTACTGGTACGCAAAGCACCGGGACGCACCGATCCGGGCGTCTTTCGTTTGATATGCAAAGGCGCGTCGGGCACACGGGAGATGACCGTCACGCAATTTGCGCGCGCGGTCGATCCGTTTTTAGACGAAGAATCGTTTTATTCCTTAGCGGACGAACCGTCCCTGACCACCGTGCTGTGGTCGCCCGACGGAACGCCGTGGCTTCTGCCGAACGGCAAACTGAAAAACGAAAAATATCCTGCGCGGGCACAGCTCACCCTGTTCCTGTTTCGCCGGTTCTGCCTGGAAAAGCCCGGGGTGACGATCATTC
>JAGCSD010000055.1 GCA_017964345.1 Clostridia bacterium | reverse complement strand
GAAGGCATCGTAACCACCTGCGGCAGTGCCGAAAGCCACAAAGCCGTTCTGGAAAACCCGGATCTGATTTCTCAGACCGTTCTGCAAAAGGGCTTAGACGCCGGCACCGCGTTCGAGATCCTGTCCATTGATATCGCCGACGTGGACGTGGGACGCAACATCGGCGCGCAGCTGCAGATGGATCAGGCGGAAGCCGACCGCAAGATCGCGCAGGCAAAGGCGGAGGAGCGCCGTGCCATGGCGGTCGCGCGCGAGCAGGAAATGAAGGCGCAGGTGCAGGAAATGCGTTCCAAAGTGGTGGAAGCCGAGGCGGAAGTTCCCAAAGCCATGGCGGAAGCCCTCAAGGGCGGGCATTTGGGCGTCATGGACTACTACCGCATGGAAAATATGCTCGCCGACACGAAGATGCGTTCCGCCATCGCCGAACCGGGCGTCAAGCCAAAGGAAGAATAAACGATGGGCGTTTTGTTTGTGTTTCTGCCGCTGATCGTCTTTTTGATCGTGCGTGCAAAAATGAATCAAATCGAAGGGCAGACGCCGCCTCGCCAACCGCAGCCGCCGCAAATGCCGCAAATGCCGCAAACGCCGCCGGCGCCTTCACAGGACCCCGCGCCGCGTCCGGCACGGCAGAACGTCCGCCCGGCAGAGCGCGTGTGGGTATCTCCCGAAGGTACGGCAAGCGACGAGGGCGAATGTGTGGAAGAAAACCCTCAGCACTGCGCCGTAGAGCATAGCGAAGAGCCTGCCTATCTGCTGGACTCCGTTGTCACACTGCCGCGCGGCGAGCTGGCGCGCGCCGTGGTCATCAGCGAAATCTTGGGCAAGCCCGTCAGTCTGCGCGGCAACCGGTTTTAGTACCTTTCGCGCTTTTTCGGCAAATATTGAAAAAAATATTGCAAAATTCGCGCGAAGATGATACAATAAACAAGCAACCCAACAAAAAGGAAGGATAATCTGCCGCGCGGCGCGCGGCGGGGCAATTCACTTGGAAAAGTTAAGGATTCACGGCGGAAAGCAAATGCACGGCACGGTGTCCGTCAGCGGCGCGAAAAACGCGGCGGTGGCGATCATCCCGGCGGCGCTTTTGTCCGACGGTGTCTGCGTGATCGACAATATTCCGCAGATTGAAGATGTGAAAGTGCTGGCGGAAACGCTGACCTCGCTCGGCGCTCAGGTCGATCTGTCCGTTCCCGGTCAGATCACCATTGATCCGACGAAGGTGCAGTGCGTCTGCCCGTCCGAGGCATTGACGCGCAAGATGCGCGCGTCGTATTACCTGATGGGCGCTCTCTTGGGGCGTTTCCGGCACGCGGTAGTGCCGCCGCCCGGCGGATGCTATATCGGCAAACGCCCGATCGACCAGCATTTGAAGGGGTTTTCCGCGCTCGGCGCGACCATCAAACAGACCAACGTGGTAGAAATCGACGCGCCGTCGCTCACGGGCGCGGAAGTCTATCTTGACGTGGTCAGCGTGGGCGCGACGATCAACATTATGCTCGCCGCCGTCAAAGCGGAAGGAACAACGATGATTTTCAACTGCGCCAAAGAACCCCATGTGATCGACGTGGCGAACTTCTTGAACAACATGGGGGCGCGCATCAAAGGCGCCGGAACGGACGTTATCAAGATTCAGGGCGTCAAGCGTTTGCGCTCGTGCAATTATACGCTGATCCCCGATCAGATCGAAACCGGCACCTGGATGATCATTGCCGCCGCCACGCGCAGCGACATTCTCATCCGCAACTGCATTCCCACGCACATGGAGTCCCTGTCCGCCAAGCTCGCGGAGGCGGGCTTCCGCGTGGAAGAGGGGGAAGACACTCTGCGCATTCTGCCGCGCACGGCCCGTCCGCGTGCGGTACGCGTCAAAACCATGGTATACCCGGGTTTCCCCACCGACCTGCAGCAGCCGTTTTCCGCTCTGCTTTCGGTGGCGGAAGGTACCAGCGTCATCAGCGAAACGATTTTTGAGCAGCGTTTCCGTCATTTGGACGAACTGCAGAAAATGGGCGGTAAAAGTGAAGTGACCGACCGCACTGCGGTAATTCAGGGCGTCGAAAAGCTGTACGGTCCCGATGTGGAAGCCCTTGATTTGCGCGGCGGCGCGGCGTTGATCGTGGCCGGACTGATCGCCGAGGGCACGACTGTCGTCAGCGGCGTGCATTACATAGACCGCGGATATGAACGCATCGTGGAAAAACTGCAGGCGCTGGGCGCCGATATTCAAAGGGTCAAAGCGTAACAACACTTGGATATTATAGGACCGCCGGGAAGCCCGGCGGTCTTGCTTTGTCTTTACCGTTTATTCCTTTATAAAAAGGGACCGCGTGATCTCCTATTTGGCACGCTTTTTCTTTCGCAGAAGAAAGCATACCCCGTAAAACACGGCAATATAAAGCAGAAACAGCGCGACCACGCAAAGCGGATAGAGAACGGGGTTCCCGTTGACCAGATCGTAGAACAGGTCGTAGGGCGTGCCGTCGCCGCGCATCAGGAACATATAGTTGTAGGGGATCAGCACGTCGGCGACATAGGCGAGCGCGCAGATGCCGATGAGAATAAGATAGGTGATGCCGATGTTGCGTTTTTTGAGGCTCGTCATACCGGAAAACGCAATGTAGAGCGAGGCAAATCCCGCGATCGCGTGCGTTAAGCCGGAAAACACGTTATCCAGAGATAAAACGGGATAGGCGGCGTAATTCTGACCCGCGGCGAAAGTACCCATCACCGCGCCGAGGATGCCGAAAATCAGCACGAAATCCAGCGCCGCTTCTTTGATGCGCCCGTGCGCGAACGCCGCCAGCGGCAGCGTGATCAACTGTACGGTACAAAGGAACAGCGGGAGCATCTGCAGCCATTTGAGCGGATCCTGCGCCACGACGCAGTGCATGACGATATTGAACAGTTCCACCGCGTCAATGGCGATCGCCGCGCCGATCAGCACGGAATTCTTTTCTTTTTCCGCGCGTGAACGCATCCGGCGCCCGAGCAGGACGGCAAGCAGGACCATGCCCGCCATCAGAAGCGAAACAAACAGCAAATGCTGCCAGGATAAATATCCTTCCGGCGTGCGCGTATAGCCGCCGAATCCGAAAAACTCTTTCATATAAAACTCCTTTTTATTCTTTTCAGAGCAATTTTAGGTTTACAACTTTTCTACCCCCGTTTGCGCGAAGACAGCCTGAATATCTTCCTTGCGCGGCGGACGCGTTCCGGGCGTCAGGCACGACGCGGTGCCGTAAGCGACCGCTAAGCGCAGTGATTCTTCCAAGGGAAGTTCCTGCGCAGTGCCGGCAAGCAATCCGGCGAGCGTGCTGTCGCCCGCGCCGACGGTGGAAATCGGGTGCGTCAAGCGCGGCACACGCAGAACATAGGCGTCCCTGCCGTCGGAAAACACGGCGCCGTCGCCGCCCAGGCTGATCATAACCGTTTGGCTGACGCCGTTTTTCACCATTTCCTTCGCGGTCTTGGCGACCTCCTCGCGCGTAGCGGGTGTTCTGCCGAGAAACGCTTGCATTTCCTGCTCGTTCGGCTTGATCAGCCAAGGACGCAGGGCACGCAGATCGTCCGGCGTCAGGGATACGGAGTCCGCCGCGATGTCGGCTCCGCGCGCCGCTAAACGCGCAAGCAGGGATAAAACGCGCGTTTTTTCCACCCCGTTTGGGATACGTCCCGAAAACGCAAGCAGCATCTGAGGCGCTTCCGCCAGCAGAGCGGCTTCCAGCTCGGCAAACGCTTGTTCGGAAACGCGGAACGTGTTCAGTAAAATCCGTGTTTCTTTGCCTTCTTCCGGATGCACCGTCAGATTCTCGCGAACGCGTCCCGGCGTTTCAAACGCGCGAAAAGACAGCCCGTCCGCACGCAACTGCTCCAAAAAGGGCGCGGCGCTGTCCGTTCCCACGATCAGATATGCCAAATTGTCTACCCCGCCGGCGCGCAGCGCGCGGGACGTGTTGATGCCCTTTCCGCCTGCTTCGATCACAGCGGACGTCACCGCGTTTTCTCTCCCTATCTCAAAACCGGGAATCGTATAGTGCAGATCAAAGCAAGGATTAAGCGTAACGGTTCGGATCGGTTTCATACAAGTTCCCCTTGTTCAGTCGGTTTTTCACTCCGTTTTATCATAGCATCACCGGAGCGCGTCTGTCAAGAAAAAACACATTTTGCTGTTTTGCGCACATTGGCTTTTCTTTGACTGCCCCGCGGAAAAGGTTGACAGAAATTTCAAAAGCCCGTACAATAAAAGATAATTAACCCCCCCGAAAATAAGGAGAACGCGATGATTTTCGGAAAACATATCAATCGCTATTATGTGCGCTACGCCGCGCTGCTTTTGCTCGGGCTGGCGACGCTGGCGGCGGTGGATTATCTCCAGCTGATAATCCCGAATCTGTATCAAATGGTCATCAACGGCATGAACAACGGCGTTATCGTGGAAAACGGCGTCGCCGTGCCATTTGACGCCCGTTTTTTATCAGATCGCATTTGCCTGCCGATGATCGGTGTGATCGTGGCGATGGTGATCGGGCGGTTCTTGTGGCGCGTGGCGTTTTTCAGTTCCGCCATCGGCATGGAAGCGGATTTGCGGGAAAGAATGTTCAATAACGCCAAAACGCTGAGCAGTCGGTACTACCAGCTCAACAAAGTAGGCAGTTTGATGAGCCTGTTCACCAACGACCTGGAAACCGTGCAGGATTGCTTCGGCTGGGGCGTTATGATGTTCTTTGACGCGCTGATGCTCGGCACGCTGGCGATCTATAAAATGGTGCGCATGAACACGCTGTTGGCGCTCCTGACGCTGATCCCCCTGTCGCTGCTGCTCGCTTCCGCCACGGTGGTGGGCAAGGCGATGATGAAAAAGTGGGACGCGCGGCAAGAGGCGTTTTCACGCCTGTCGGATTTCGCGCAGGAAAGCTTTTCGGGCATTGCCGTCATCAAGGCGTTTGTGCGGGAAGCCAAGGAGCTGATGGCATTCAAGGCGCTGAACACGGAAAACGAAGAGGTCAACGTTTCCTTTACGCGCACCTCGGTCCTGTTGCATATTCTCGTGACGCTGTTTATGGAAAGCGTGATCGGTATCATTCTCGGCTACGGCGGTTTTCTGGTACACGAAGGTGTGTTCAACGCCGGACAGCTGATGGAGTTCATCGGCTATTTCACCGCCACGATCTGGCCGATCATGGCGGTTTCGGATCTGATCGATATGACCAGCCGCGGACACGCCTCGCTCAAGCGAATCGGCGAGCTGTTGGACGCTTCCCCCGATATGGTCGACCGCCCGGGCGCGGCGGCGCTGGAGCGTCCGCGCGGGGAAATCGAGGTACGGGATTTGACCTTCCGTTATCCCGACGCGGAGTTTGACGCGCTTAAACACGTTTCATTCACCGTGCGTGCCGGTCAGCACGTCGGGCTGGTGGGACGCACAGGCTCCGGCATAACGACGCTGGTCGATCTGCTCCTGAGAACCTACAACGTGCCCGACCAAACGGTATTCGTGGACGGACAAGACGTCAACGGTCTGACCATCGCCTCGGTACGCGCCGCCTGCGCGTACGTGCCGCAGGACAATTTCCTGTTCTCCGATACGATCGAGGCGAATATCGCTTTCGCCGCGGACGAAACGACACGCGACCGGGTGGAAACAGCCGCGCGGCTTGCCGATATGCACGACAACATTACCGCGTTTTCCGGCGGATATGAAACGGTGTTGGGCGAACGCGGCGTCACGGTGTCCGGCGGACAGAAACAACGCATTTCTATTGCGCGCGCGCTGATGAAGGACGCGCCGATCCTGATTTTAGACGATTCCGTATCCGCCGTGGATACCAAAACGGAACGCTCTATCTTGGAGAATCTGCGTCAGACGCGCAAAGGGCGTACCACGATCCTGATCGCGCACCGCATCTCGACCGTGGAAAGCATGGATACGATCCTGTTTTTAGAGGAGGGACGGCTGGTCGCCGCCGGCACGCATGACGAACTGCTCGCCGCCTGTCCGGCATACCGGCGCATGGTCGAAATACAGAAGTTGGAAGAGGAGGCTCTGACATGAACGAGTACTTTCCGCTGTTGCTTGTCGGAGCGATCATCGGCGTATTCTCGCTTCTGTTTCTGATCGCGTATCTGCTCGACGCCAAAAAGAAAGACGACCGGGATCTTGAACGTAAGCTGTCTGACCGGGAAGTCATGAGGCGTCTGCTCCGCTACGCCAAGCCGTACCGGAAAAGCTTTCTGGCGGTGTTTTTCATCCTGCTGGTTTCCATCGTTTACGATATCGCTTCCCCCTTGCTGGCGGGACATATCGAAGAAACCGTCAAGGGCGCGTTTGAACTGCCGTATCTGTTCTCGCTGGTGGCGGTGTATATAGGCATTCTGATCGTCAGCCTGACGGCAACGTACGCGCAGTCGATGATTTTACAGAAAACGGGGCAGAAGATCCTGTCCTCTATGCGGCAGGACGTGTTTACGCACATCGAAAGCCTGTCGCACGACCAGCTCAGCAAACTGCCCGTAGGAAAGCTCGTCACGCGTGTTTCCAATGATCCCAACGCCATTTCGTATATGTTCACCAACATTCTCGTGGCGCTGGTAAAAAGCGCCATGGTCCTGTTCGGCGTGCTGGGCGCGATGCTCGTCGTGAACTACGCTTTGACGCTGATGGTGCTGTGCTTTGTACCGTTCATTGTACTCTTTACGCTGGTTTTCCGGCATTTTTCGCGCAAGTCGCACCGCCATGTGAACGACGCGACCACCGAGAT
>JAGCSD010000054.1 GCA_017964345.1 Clostridia bacterium | reverse complement strand
TTCCCAAGCAGTTCATTCCCGCAGTCGATAAAGGTCTGCGCGAAGCCATCAAAGAAGGCGTTCTCGCGGGATATCCGATGGTCAATCTGAAATGCACGCTGTTCGACGGTAAATATCACCCCGTCGATTCCAAGGAAGTGGCGTTCATTTCCGCCGCGCGTCTGGCGTTTGAAGAAGGCGTTGCGCAAGCGCGCCCCGTCATTTTGGAACCGTATTATACCTATGAGATCACGGTTCCGTCCGATTTCCTCGGCGACGTATTAGGTGATCTGAATAAACGGCGCGCCAGAGTGCTGGGCATGACGAACGAAGGCGCCAGTCAGACGGTTACGGCGGAAGCGCCGTTCTCCGAAATGCTGCGCTACGCCATGGATCTGAGGAGCATGACGCAGGCGCGCGGAACGTGCAAATTCTCCTTTGTGCGTTATGAAACGGCGCCGCACGACGTGCAGGAAAAGATCATCAGCCAGCGGAAAAAATAATACCGACCGCTTTTTCGCGGGCGGCGTGATCGATCGGTTTTTCGTTTAGAATAGGCAGAGAAAACACCTCTGCCTGTTTTTTACGCCTTTGCCTTGTCATGTCAAGGTTTGTTTTCCGAAAGAATGAGATCGTCGGCTTTCGCAAGCGAAAGAACTTGAACAAAAACGCAATTTGTGATAGAATACCGTTGAAACGGAGGTTGTACTATGGGATGTACGCATAACTGCTCTTCCTGCGGCGCTGATTGCAGCAGTAAGAATCAAGAAAGCATGATCGCCGAAGCGAACAAGCTTTCACATATCAAAAAGGTGATCGGTGTTGTCAGCGGCAAGGGAGGCGTGGGAAAATCGCTGGTCACAAGCCTGCTCGCGGCGGAAATGCAAAAACGCGGCAAGCGCGCCGCGATACTCGACGCCGACATCACCGGTCCGTCGATCCCGCAGAGCTTTGGCATTCACGAAAAAGCGATGGCGAGCGAGGACGGGATCCTGCCCGCGCTCACCGATACGGGCATTGAGATCATGTCTGTCAATCTGATGCTTGAGAATGAGACCGATCCGGTCATCTGGCGCGGTCCGGTGATCGCCGGCGCGGTCAAACAGTTCTGGACCGACGTGGTATGGGGGGACGTGGATTATCTGTTTGTGGATATGCCGCCGGGAACAGGCGACGTGCCGCTGACGGTGTTTCAATCGCTTCCGGTGGACGGCGTGATCGTGGTGACTTCGCCTCAGGGGTTGGTATCCATGATCGTGGAAAAAGCGGTCAATATGGCAAAGACCATGGACATTCCGCTGGCGGGGCTGGTGGAGAACATGGCATATTTCGTCTGTCCCGACTGCGGGAAAACTCATGAACTGTTCGGCGCGTCGCAGGCGGAGAAAATGGCAAAGCGGTTCGCTTTTCCGGCAAGCGCCCGTCTGCCGATTGATCCCGAAACAGTGCGTTTGGTCGACGCGGGGAACGTGGAAGAAGCCGATACCGCTCCTTTGGCGCCCATTGCCGACTTTTTGGAATCGCTGTGAACCTTTCGACAGAGGCAATCCGTAAGCTGACGGGGCTTGGCGATGTGACGGTGCTTGATGAAACGGATTCCACTAACACACGCCTGAAAGCGATGGCAAGTGAAAAGGCGGAGGGCGCCGTACTGGTCGCGCGAAAGCAAACTGCCGGGCGGGGCAGAGGCGGCAAGACCTTCTTTTCGCCGGCGGGCGGACTGTACCTGAGCGTTTTGGTCAAGCCGCGCGACCCGGCGGTTTTCACGCGCCTGACGATGATGGCGGGCGTCGCCGCGGCGGAGGCGATCGAGGTGATCGCCGGCAAACAGGCAAAAATCAAGTGGGTGAACGATATTTTTGTCGACGGCAAAAAGGTATGCGGTATTTTGGCGGAGTCCGACGCGCGCGGAACGGCGGCGGTCGTGGGCGCGGGGTTCAACCTGCTGCCGCCCGCAGGCGGGTTCGACAAGACCATTGCGGAGATCGCGGGCGCGGTGCTGGAGCGCGAACCGGCGGACGCGTCGCGTCTGGCGGCGGAGTTCCTTAACCGTCTGTTTGTGTTCCTGCGCGGCGAAAGACCGTTTTTTGACGAATACCGCCGGCGTTCGCTTCTGATAGGGCATACGGTGCGTTTTGCGCGGAACGGACAAACCGTTACCGGACACGCGGCGGATATCCGCGCTGACGGCGCGCTGCTCGTGCGGGCGGGGGAACAGACGATCGCCCTTTTCGGCGGGGAAGTGTCGCTCTGCGACTATCCGCGTGGTTGAATTTGTGAACAAATATAAAATTTTTGTATATAAAAAAATAATCCATTGACAAACGAACGGATTCTTTATATAATGGGATTGAAAAATTCGATTCCGAATATGCAGGAGGAGTTTGAAATGAAATCTTTGAAGAAAACACTGGCTTTTGTCTTGATCGGGTGCTTGCTGATCGCCGCCGCGGCGTGCCAGGGCGGCGGACAGGAATCGCCCAGACCGACACAACCGTCTGACCAGAGCGGTTTGGAGGACTTTGTTTCCGAAGGCATTACGGCGGAGCATATCGCAAACTATGTGATCCGTTATAAAGTTACCGCGCCCAAGACTCTTACCAATAACGATTCATTCGTCACGGAAGACATTACGACGGAGTATTTGGAAGTCGGTTGCGGCGGCGTTGTCTTAGGCAGCCAGGACGGCGGTGAAACATTCTACTTCGTGGACGGCGGTTCCTGCTTCAGTGTTACGCGGCAGGATGACGACAGAGGTCTGCTGAACGCGCACATCCAGTACAGAAAAAGCGGTGAAACGCTGGATCAGCTGAGCGGCGAGCAGGTTTGCGGCTATGATACGACGCATTACTACTATAAGAGCGGTTTGTTC
>JAGCSD010000053.1 GCA_017964345.1 Clostridia bacterium | reverse complement strand
TCGCCGTCCACGATTTTTTGGCGGAACAGTCCGTAATCATAGCGAATACCGCAACCGACCGCCGGCAAAGACAGCGCGGAAAGCGAGTCGAGGAAGCACGCCGCCAAGCGCCCGAGTCCGCCGTTTCCAAGCCCCGCGTCCTGCTCCATCTCTTCCAGCTCCTCCAAGGACACGCCCGCCGAGGCAAGCGCGGACGAAAACGCCTCGTACTGCCCAAGCGCCAGCAGATTTGCCCCTAAAAACCTGCCCATCAGAAATTCCAGCGACAGATAGTACAGCACCTTGCTTTTGCTTTCATCAATCCGCTTATTCGTGTCGATCCAGCGCTCCATAATCGCGTCGCGCGCCGTCATCGAAACCGCTTTGTATAGCTGCAGACGGGACGCCTGTTCCAAGCTGACGCCGAAATTGCTTTTCAATTTGCTTTTGATTGCGTCTAAAATCTGTGTTTCGTTCACTGTTTGTCCTCCGTTTGTTTCGGTTTAGATTTTATATGTGAGAGATTTTTCTTATTATATTATTTTACCACAGAAATTTCTTCTCGTAAAGGCGCTTTTTTTCGGCGTTTTTATTTCTTTTTTTCGTAAGATGTGGTATAATATCATAAGCGCCGGGCGGAAAGTCGAAGACCTTACGCAGGGCGCCGACGGTATTTCACCATAACCGCGCAAAGCCGCAGGCTTTGGCGGCGGCGTAAGTCGATGCGGTATGGTATAATATTCGCGGAAAGCCTTTCTCCGCAAGCCTTTAGCGGCTTTTCCGCCGTGCACGCCGCTCTATTGACGGCTTCACAAAAATACCCTTGCAAGCAAGCAATTTTATTCATAGTATTAAGTATAACAAACAGATAATGTTCCGTACCGCATAATACCAAGAAAAAGGAAGTTCTCCATGCATCGTAAACAGTCCTCACCCTTAAAAAAACTGTTGACAGCCGCCATCGCGCTTCTGACAACGCTGTGCGTGCTTTTGTCTATGTATATCGGTCTTGTCTGGTTGAACATTCCCGGCGTCAGCGAATTAAGAGATCTGTGGATCGAAACAGCCATGACCACCTATGAGCATCAGTGGCTTGCCACGGCGTTTTTCCCGAATTGGCTGGTGACGCGCGTGATGGCGGCGCAGGAAAAGCCTCCGGAGATCGTGATTGAAATTCCCGCAACCTCCGTTTCCACACCCGAGCCGGACTCCGATCCGCTGGGGCAATTAAATCTGACGGAAGGCGAAAACGACGAGCATGGCAACCGGGTTTTGGTTAACAATGTAGAAGAAGGTATCGTGATCCTACGGGTCAAAGGCTCGTCCTTTAACGGGCACCTGGTCCTCATCGACGATCCCGCGCGTGTATTTGTCGGCACCACAAACCGCAAAGGTGTGTGGGGACAGGTCATTTGCGAGATGATGGAGTCTTACGGCGCAGTCGTAGGCATCAATGCCAGCGGCTTTGAGGACAAAGAAGGTCACGGAAAGGGCGGCGTCATCAACGGACTATGCTATTCCGAGGGAAAAGCGTGGGGCTCCTATAATCCCCAGTATCACTCGATCGTTCTGACCAACAGCAACAAACTGCTTGCCGGCACCATCCCCGACTGGGACGCTTATGATGTGCGCGACGGCGCGCAATTCACCCCGTCGGTCATTGTCAACGGCGAAGTGGTGATCGGGCGCGGGTACGGGCTTCAGCCGCGGACTATCGTCGGGCAGGCGGAAAACGGAACCGTGATGTTCCTCGTCATCGACGGGCGTTCGACCGCCTCTTTAGGCGCAACGTATCTGCAATGCGCCGATATTCTGCTTACCTATCACTGCGTCAACGCCGGCGCGTGCGACGGCGGTTCTTCCAGCGTTCTCGGTTACGACGGCAAGGTCATGAACATTCCGTCCACGCCTATGAAGGACACCGGGCGCTATCTGCCCAACGCGTTTTTAGTGCGCAGTAAGAAAGGATAATCTGCTATGCTTGCCAAAATCCGCTCGCTTGGCTTAGTCGGAATTGAGGGCTTTTCCGTCACGGTGGAATGCGACGTGGCGCCCGGCTTGCCGTCCTTTGAGATCGTCGGTCTGCCCGATACGGCGGTCAAAGAATCCAAGGAACGCGTGCGCTCGGCGATCAAAAACAGCGGAATGGAATTTCCGATGGGGCGCATTACCGTCAATTTAGCGCCTGCCGACATCAAAAAAGAGGGCCCGCTCTACGATCTGCCGATCGCGCTGGGTCTGCTCATTGCCACGGGACAGGTTCGCCAAAGCCGGATCGAAAACGCCGTTTGCTTAGGCGAACTGTCGCTTTCCGGCGAAATTCGCCCCCTGCGCGGCGTAACGCCGATGCTGATCGCAGCCAGACGGCAAGGCTCCGCGCTGTTTTTTCTGCCGCCGGGCAACGCCGCCGAAGCCGGCTTTATCGACGGCATCACCGTCTATACCCCGCGCACCCTGCAGGAGCTGATCCGTTTTCTGCGCGGGGCGCTTCTCTTGGAAGAAATTCCGCACCGTTCCTGGTCCGACGTGCGCGCACAGACTTCCTACGGAACGGATTTTTCCCTGATCAAAGGACAGTCGACCGCCAAGCTGGCGGCGGAGATCGCCGCGGCAGGCGGACATAATCTGATCCTGATCGGTCCGCCGGGAAGCGGCAAAACGATGATCGCCCGCGCCATTCCGTCCATTTTGCCGGAGATGACGTTTGAAGAAGCCTTGGAATCCACGAAGATCCACTCCGTCAGCGGAACGCTGGAAAACGGGCTGCTCTCCGTGCGCCCGTTCCGCTCTCCTCATCATACGGCGTCGGTGGCGGCGCTGGCGGGCGGCGGGTCCACATCGCGTCCGGGCGAGGTGTCCTTAGCGCACAACGGCGTGCTGTTTTTGGACGAACTGCCCGAATACAACCGTAACGCGCTGGAAGCCCTGCGTCAACCCCTCGAGGACGGACGCATCACCGTATCCCGCGTATTCGGCAGTATGTCCTATCCGGCGTCGTTCATGCTCGTTGCCAGCATGAACCCCTGCCCGTGCGGGCATTACGGTTCGCGCACCCACCGCTGTACCTGCACGCCGACCGCCATACAGAAATATCTCTCCCGCATCTCCGGACCGCTGCTTGACCGCATCGACCTGCAGGTGGAGGTCGATCCCGTTTCGTATGAGGAGATTTCCGGTGACGCGGCCGCCGAATCGAGCGCCGAGATCCGCGCCCGCGTGCAAAAAGCGCGGGAACGTCAGCTGGCGCGCTTTTCCGGCACCGGGATCCACTGCAACGCGCAGATGAACGCCGAGCAGATCAAACGGTTCTGCGCCGTGGACAAAGCCTCGCAGGTACTGCTGGAAAACGCGTTTCAGCGTCTGAACATGAGCGCGCGCGGGTATAACCGCATTCTGAAGGTCGCCCGCACCATCGCCGACCTCAAAGGGTGCGACGCCATTTCGGCACAGCATATCGCCCTGGCCATCAGCTTCCGCAGTTTGGATCGCAAATACTGGGAGCATTGAGTTTTTCCCAAAACAGTTCGGTTGCGGAAAATAAAAAACGGTGTTATAATACTATCATCCATTTACAGAGCTGCCCGGCGCACGCCGGGAAAGGAGCAGAGATATGAACATCATCATTTGCGGATGCGGTAAGATCGGCACCACATTGGTGGCAAGTTTAGTCGAAGAAGGACATAATATTACCTTGATCGACTCAGACGCCGCCGTCGTGGATCAGATGCAGAATATTTATGACGTGATCGGTATTATCGGCAATGCGGCGGACTGCGACGTCCTGCGCGAAGCAGGCGTCGAGGACGCGTCGCTGTTCGTGGCGGCGTCCGGGTCGGATGAAACGAATATGCTTGCCTGTTTTCTCGCCAAGCGTATGGGCGCCAAGCACACCATCGCGCGCATCCGCAATCCGCAGTATAATTCCAGCTCGCTGGTTTTCCTGCGTCAACAGCTCGATCTCTCTATGGCGATCAACCCCGATCTGCTTGCCGCACAGGAGTTGTACAACATTCTGAAATTCCCTTCGGCAATCAAAATCGAATCGTTCTCGCGCCGGGATTTTGAAATGATCGAAATCCGCTTAAAGCCGGATTCTCCGCTGGACGGAATGTCCCTGCTTGAAATGCGCGCCAAGTACAATGCGAAAGTGTTGATCTGCGCCGTACAGCGTGACAGCGAGGTCTTTATTCCCGGCGGCGATTTTGTTCTACATAGCGGCGACCGCGTGGGGCTGACCGCCGCGCCTACCGAAGTGCTTAAATTTTTCAAGGCGCTTAACGTGTATCAGAAACAGGCGCGCGACGTGATCCTGCTCGGCGGAAGCCGCGTGGCTTTCTATTTAGCGAACCTGCTCACCGCGTCGGGCACCGCCGTCAAGCTCATTGACCGGGATCCCGCCGTCTGCCAGATGTTTTCCGACGAACTGCCCAAAGTCAACGTCATCCTCGGCGACGGCGCCAAACAGGAGCTTCTGCTCGAAGAAGGCATCAAGGATGCCGAAGCCTTTGTCGCGCTGACGGGCATGGACGAGGAAAACATTCTGACGGGCGTTCTGGCAAATTCCTATCAGGTACCCAAGGTCATTGTCAAGGTCAACCGGGAAGAGTTGATCTCCATGGCGGAAAACTTAGGCTTGGACACCATTATTTCCCCGCCGCGCATCATTTCCGATGTGCTGATCCGCTATGCGCGCGCGCTGAACAATTCTCTGGGAAGCAACGTGGAAACGATGTACAACCTGATGGACGGCAAGGCGGAAGCGTTGGAATTCCGCGTTTCGGCGGATTTTCCGTTCCTGAATGTTCCTTTGCGAAACATGAAATTCAAAAAAATATCCTGATTGCCGGTATTATCCGCGAGCGCAAGCCGCATATTCCCTCCGGCGAAGACGTGATTCTCGCGGGCGACCGCGTGATCGTAATTGCCGCCGACCAGCACCCGCACGATCTGGCGGAAGTTTTGAAGGGTTAGTGCTATGAACCGAAAAATGGTGCTCTACACCACCGGGCAGATATTAGGAGTGGAAGCGCTTTGTTTGCTGCTCTCCGCGCTGGTGGCTCTCCTGTATCACGAACCGCGCGCCATGATCGCGCTGCTCATTTCCGCCGGTGCGGCGGCGGGGCTGTTTTTGCTTTCCCTGCTGTTCCGCCCCAAGGATACGGTGTTTTTCGCCAAGGAAGGGTTTGTGACGGTATCCCTTTCGTGGGTAGCGCTGGGGCTGATCGGCGCCCTGCCCTTCTTTATCAGCGGCGAGATCCCGAGCTTTATCGACAGTTATTTTGAAACCATCAGCGGTCTGACCACGACCGGCGCGTCGATTCTAAGCGATGTCACCCGCCTCTCGCACGGAATGCTCTTCTGGCGCAGTTTCACGCACTGGATCGGCGGCATGGGCGTGCTGGTGCTTGTACTGGCGATCCTTCCTTCCGCCTCCGGTCGTTCCATCCACATGGCACGCGCCGAAATGTCCGGTCCCACGGTCGGTAAATTGGTACCGCGTATGCGCGACACCGCTAAACTGCTGTATGTCATCTATCTGGGATTGACGCTCCTGCTTGCCGTTTTGCTTGCGGCGGGCGGAATGCCTGTATTTGACAGCATTCTTCATGCGTTCGGTACCGCCGGAACGGGTGGATTCAGCTCTCAGCCGGACAGCATCGCGTCTTACAGTCCGTATATTCAATGGGTGATTACGGTATTCATGCTCCTGTTCGGCGTGAACTTCAACTTGTTCTATTTTCTTCTTCTACGGCGCTTCTCCGCCGTATATAAGAACCGCGAACTGCTTGTGTACCTTTCCATTCTTGCCGTATCGGTGCTGATGATTTCACTGGATTTGTCCCTGCATCACGTATTTGCTTCCGCGGGCGATACCGTGCGCCAAGCGTCGTTCCAAGCCGCGTCCGTGGTTTCCACCACGGGATACGCCACAGACAATTTTGACAACTGGCCGGCGTTCTCCCGCGCGGTGATCTTTCTTTTGATGTTCTGCGGCGGCTGTGCCGGCTCCACCGCCGGCGGATTGAAAATTTCGCGGCTGATGCTTTTGATCAAGGTCGGGCACAACCGCATCCGCCACGTTCTGCATCCGCGTTCGGTCAAAGCCGTCAAAATGGAAGGCAAATCCGTGGACGAGGAAACCGCGCACGGCGTCACGGCGTATTTTGCCATTTATATTCTGTGCATCGCCCTGCTGTTTTTGATTCTGAGCCTTGAGCCGTTTTCTCTGGAGAGCAATCTGTCCGCCGCTATTTCCACCTTTAACAACGTCGGTCCCGCATTCGGCGAAGCGAATGCCGCCTCCAGCTATGCGGCGTACTCCGTTCTTTCCAAGCTCGCCATGAGCGTCGCCATGCTGCTGGGACGTCTGGAAGTTTATCCTTTGCTAATTACCTGTTCTCCCTCCACGTGGAAAAAGTAAAGCATATCTTTGTGAAAACTATACAGAATAAAAGTGATGAAAATTTTACTTGCCTTTTTCAGGTGAATCCCATATAATGTAGCGCAGAGGTGATGGCTGTGTATATAAAATGCCCGAGATGTCAATTAAACTATATCAACGAAGAAACCGAACAGTTCTGCAAAGTATGCTTGGTGGATATGGGCAAAATTCAGGGGCAGCCCGAGCTGGAACTGGAGGACGAATATAAGCTTTGTCCCGAATGCGGTGAGAATTTTTTAGAAGAAGGTGAAGAAATCTGCTACTCCTGCCGTTTGGAACGTATGAAGCGCGGCGAGGATAAAGCGGAGGACGACTCCTTTGAGGATCCGGATGACCTGTTGCCCGACACGATGGACGATTCCCTGGAAGCCATGGCGGAAATGGAATCCGAATCCGAAGAAAAAGCCGAGGAAGAAGAATCGGAAGAATAATAACAAAGCGGAATCGGTGCTTCTCGCACCGATTCCGCTTTGTTCTATCTATCCCCGCGCACCCAAAAACAGTACGGAACGGGGTGATGATCTGTCCGGATTACCCTTCGTCGCCCTTATGCGCATCCTGCAGCAGTGCTATCGCCTGCTCGATACGCCGAAGCGTTTCGTCCCTGCCTAAAATATCCGCCAATTCCACGGCGCCGCCGGGCGTACTTTCGAGTCCGCACAGCGCCACGCGCGCCGGCCACATGATCATGCCGTTTTTCTTGCCGGTTTTTTGCGCCAGTTCGATCAGCCCGTCATGAATGCTCGTTTCGTCCCATATCGGCAGGGTTTCGTACAACGCGCGCACCTGCTCTAAGCTCTCCCGCGCGCTTCGCGCGTCCAGTTTGAATTTTTTATGGCAGTAAAGCTCCGGCGTGTGCGGCGCCACATTGGGCAGAAACGCCAGTTTTTCCGGAATTTCCGACAGAATTTCAATGCGCGATTGGATCAGCTTTGCCAGTTTCCCGGCGTCATACTTTGAAAGCTCGGGCGATTTTTCGATCCACGGCAGGGCAAGCGGCAAAAACGTTTCAAACGGAAGCGCCTTGATATATTCGCCGTTCATCCACCGAATTTTAGGTAAATCGAAAATCGACGGCGATTTGCTGATGCCCGTAAGGTCAAACGCGTCGATCAGCTCCTGCCGCGTGTAGATCTCCTGATTCGTGCCGTCGTTCCATCCGAGCAGCGCAATATAGTTCACGACCGCTTCCGGCAGAAAACCGATGGCGATCAGGTCTTCAAACGACATATCGCCGTTCCGCTTGGACAGCTTGTGCGTCGCGTCTTTCATGATCAGCGGCAGATGCACATACACCGGCGTTTCCCATCCGAACGCCTGATACAAAAGATTATACTTCGGCGTACTGGAAAGATACTCGCTGCCGCGCATGACGTGCGTAATGCCCATCAGATGATCGTCCACCACGTTGGCGAAATTATACGTCGGCAGACCGTCGCTTTTTAAGAGGATCATGTCGTCAAGATCGGCGCAATCGACCGATATCGTACCGAAGATCACGTCATCAAACGACACCGTGCCGCTTGTCGGCGTGTTTTGGCGGATCACATACGGTTCTCCCGCGTCCAGACGCTTTTGTATTTCGTCTTTCGACAAACGCAGACACGTTTTCGGGTATTTGTATACCTCGCCCTTTTCTTCCGCGGCTTTGCGGTCCGCTTCCAACTGTTCGTCGGTGCAGAAGCAATAATACGCCGCGCCCTTGTCAATCAGCTTTTGAGCGTATTCCTTATAGATTTCACGGCGCTCGGACTGATAATACGGTCCGCAGGCTCCCTCTTTGCCGGGACCCTCGTCGTAATCCAATCCCGTCTGCTCCAAGGTGCGGAAAATGATTTCCGTCGCGTTCTCTTGAAACCGCGCCTGATCGGTGTCCTCAATGCGGACAACAAAATCGCCGCCGGTCTTGCGGGCGTACAGATACCCGTAGAGCGCCGTGCGCAGATTGCCGATGTGCATATTCCCCGTCGGACTGGGGGCATAACGTGTTCTGACTTTCATAGTGGTTCTCCGTTCTCTAATCAAAGTATATTTCCAGGACCTTTATTTTTCCAAAACTTTTCCTTTTTTTACGCGGAAAACTGTCGCGTCCAGGTGACGCAGTGCTTCCGCCGGCTGCGCTGCGGTGATGATCGTCTGAACGTCTTTTAATTGCTCAAGCAACAGTTTTTGGCGGGTTACATCCAATTCAGACAGCACATCATCCAGCAAAAGAAGCGGATATTCCCCTAAATCCTGCTTCATCATTTCCAGCTCCGCCTTTTTCAGCGCCAGCGTCGCGGTGCGCTGCTGCCCTTGCGAGCCGAAATACCGCAGATCCGTGTCGCCTAAGTGAATGGACAGATCGTCCTTGTGCGGACCAACGGTCGTAAACATACGCCGTTGATCGTTTTCCCGGTTTTTTTCCAGCAGGGAGAGCAGGGCGCCTTCCACGTCGTCCGCCCCCTGCGTACAGTCCTTATATTCGCACCGCAAGGTTTCTTTTCCGGACGACAGATACGCGTGCGCCTGCGCCGCCTCGGGAGCAAGCCGCGCGCAAAACCGCCGCCGCGCGCGAATGATCGGCTCGGCGCGCTTGGCAAGCAACTCGTCCCATACATCCAGCGCCGCGCCGCCGCCGTTTTCTTTCAGAAGCATATTGCGCTGCAACAGCGTTTGATTATACTCATTCAGCGCATGAAAATACTGTTTGCTGACCTGTGACAGCTCAATATCCATAAACCGCCGCCGCGCCGCCGGTCCGTCTTTGACCAAATTCAAGTCTTCCGGTGAAAAAATGACACTGCTGATATGCCCCATCATTTCCCCGATGCGGGAAATGGCAAGTCCGTTGACAAGTATCCGGCGCTTCTGTCCTTTTTGCAGGACCATATCGACGGTATGTCTGCCGTCTTTTTGGCGGTTTTCCCCGCGCACGCGCGTCCAGGAGCGACCGAAAGCGATCATATCCTGCTCCCGGTTGGTGCGATGGCTCTTGCCGGTACAAAGCAGATAGATCGCTTCGACGATATTCGTTTTTCCCTGCCCGTTTTCTCCCGTTAAAAGGCTGATGCCCAAAGGAAAATTCAGCTCCAGATTTTCATACGAACGAAAATTCCAGAGCTGTAATCGATTTAAGAACATTTTACAATCTAACCGGAAGAATCAAATATAAATAGTCTGTTCCGTCCACCGGCGTAATGACCGTGGGGCTGGAAGGCGTGCTGAAGGAGAACGTAATGAATTCCTCCTCGATATTTTTCAGACACTCCACAAAGTAACGGGGATTAAAACCGATCTCCATGGCATGCGCGCTGCCGGAATACGGCACTTCCTCATACGCGTTGCCCGTATCGGACCGCGACGTAATGATGAGCTTGCCGTCCTGGAAACGGAAAACCACATAATTATTGCGCGTATTTTCTCTTACGATCAGCCACGCGCGATCGATGGCTTCCAACAGATCCAACCGATCTACCGTAATTTTATTTTCCAGATTTGCCGGAATGATCGGGCGATATTTAATGAATTCGCCTTCGATCAGCCGCGTAATGATCTTCGTTTCTTCCAATTCCGCCATGCAGTAACTCTTCTGCATATACAAATGGACCGGCTCGTCGGTATCTGATAAGATCTTGGTCATTTCCGACAGCGCCCGCGCCGGAAGGATCTCTCTGATCGCTGTTTCGGCATCTTCCACATACAGACTGCGCAACGCCAACCGGTATCCGTCCAGCGCGACTACCGTCAACGCTTGTCCTTCCAACTCAAATAAGCATCCGGTCAGGATCGGACGGGATTCATCCACCGCCGTGGCGAACATCGTTTGGTTGATCATTTTTTTCAGACTTCCCTGCGGCAGAGAAAAGAAGATATTTTTATCGATCACCGGAAGCGAGGGATATTCTTCGGGATCCAGTGCGGCGATATTCATTTTGGAAGCGCTGCCCGTTACCTCTATACCGCGGCGAAAATCTCCGTTGACTTTGATTTCCCCTTCCGGCATTTTCCGAATGATTTCGGCGAAAAAGCGCCCGTTGATGACCACACTTCCTTCTTCTTCAACGTTTGCCGCCAGTTTCGTTTGGATCGTCAAGGAAGAATCCGTAGAGGTCAAAACCACTTCGCCGTTGGATGCGGAAAACAAAATACCTTCCGTGATCGGATTGACGCTTCTGGTAGGAAGCGCTTTGGAAGCAATGTTGATACCCCCGATCAAGGTGTTCTTTTCGCAGGAAAAAATCATGGTGATCCCCCTTTTCATGATGATGAAATATAAAGAATAATATTCTTAATAAGCTATGTGGATAGAGTGGATAATCCGCAAAGCGTACGATACAACGGAAGTTATTTGTTTTTTACCTGTGGACAGCAGGGTTATGACCTGTGAACACTTAGTGGAAACAGACCGTGTTTCCTTATCTATTGTATCATTTTTTCATGGCTTTTGCAATCGTTTTATGAAAATAATTTTCATGATAAAAACCCGACTGAAAGACTACTGCTCGCGCAGGGAAAAACGGCAGCCACAGTAATTTTGACGGTAAAGACCGTATTCTTCCGATAGGCGGATAGAACGAAGAAAACCGTTTTTTTTCTTAAAGTCGGACGGTAAAAAGCGCACACCGTACGTTTGCGCCAGTTCCTGACCGATGTCATTGATAAGAGGCGCGTTTTTATGGGGAGAAACGGTCAGTGTGGTAGTAAAAAAATCGTAGTGTCCTTCCTTGGCAAGTCTGGCTGTTTCCTCTAACCGCAGACGAAAACAGACCGCGCAGCGCTGTCCGCCTTCTTTTTCGTTTTCAAGTCCTTCACATGAAGATAAAAACCGTTCCGGCTCATAGGCACAAGTCATCAGTGATACCGTGCGTGTCATAGGCATGGTTTCGAGCAGTTTTTTCATGTTATCCAAGCGTTTTTGATATTCTTCCGACGGTTCGATATTGGGGTTATACCAGCAAACCGTTACGTCAAAATATTCACAAAGCCGCTCCAAACACGCCGAGGAACACGGTCCGCAACAAGCGTGGAGTAAAAGGCGCGGCGTGCCCGTCAGGGAACGGATGATCGTATCCTGCTCTTCTTGAAAATTCACAAAAAACACCTCTTTTTTATTGTATCGTTTTCCGCGGCGACTGTCAAGCTTTAAGGAGAAACGGTGATTTTCTCTTTGTATAAAAATTCTTGAAAAGAAACAAAATCGATTTCTTGCGCAAAATGAAAAAATAGTGTATAATAAAAAAGGAAACCGTCTTAAAAACACAGACGCAAGCGTTTATTTTTCCATACGGAGGGTTTTATGAAACTGATTATCGCCATTGTCCAGGATGAGGACGCCGGGCGCTTGATCAGCGCCATGATGAAAGAGGGGTTCGGCGTAACCAAGCTTGCCACGACCGGCGGATTTCTGCGCGCCGGCAATACCACGCTTTTGATCGGTACGGAAGAAGAAAAATTAGAGGGATGTATGGGAATCATCGAACGCGTCTGCAGGAGCCGCAGACAGTCGATCAATTCTTCGCTCGGTACTTTTGATACGACGATCCCCGCCGCGGGCGGTTCCCATGTGGAAATTATGATCGGCGGCGCCACCGTATTTGTGCTTTCAGTCGATGAATTCAAAAAGTTCTGATTTTTCCTTAACCGTTTCCTCGCCCGTTTTTTCAGCGGAGCGGGACGCGATCCGCGCCGGACGCGGCAGTCACGCGTATCTTTTGACCGGGCAGGCGGACATCGGCAAACGGTCTTTCGCGCTTGCCTGTGCCTGCGCGCTGCTTTGCCGGCAGGAAAACGCGCCGTGTATGGTTTGTCCGTCCTGCCGCAAGGTGATGGCGGGCAATCACCCGGACGTGCATATCCTCACGCCGGACAAGAATCTGTTCCGTGTCGATCAGGTTCGTGAAATGCTTGCGTCGCTGTACGAATCGCCGTATGAAGGCGGCGCGAAAGCGTACGTGCTTTGCGGTTTTCACAAGGCAAACGAACAGGCGCAGAACGCCTTGCTCAAGTCGCTGGAAGAACCGCCCCGCGCCGTCACGTTTTTCTTACTGGCGGAAAACCCGTACGCCTTACTGCCGACGGTGCGTTCACGTTGTAAAACGCTGAAAATGCCGCGATTCTACGAAGCGGACATTTTCGC
>JAGCSD010000052.1 GCA_017964345.1 Clostridia bacterium | reverse complement strand
GTCTGCCAGCGATCGATATCGGCGGAAAGCAGGTTTTTTTCGGTATAGGGCGTGAACTGTTCGCCGTCTGACGAATACTCCACGGTCAGCGTACCGCCGGTGGAGGCAAGATTCAGCATGACGGCGTCCACCCGCGTTTCCGTTCCCAAGTCCGCCGTAACGGACGAGGCGGCGCGGTCGGTCAGCCACATCGTCTGCGGCGCTTTCGTATCGCCTAAGTCATAAAACGCCGCGCCCGCGTAGAGCGCGGTGATGACGAGGCAGATAACAAGGTCTTTCCAGGTAATACGCGGAAGACGGAAACGCCGCCGCGCCAGCAGAGCGGAGAGTTTATCGCCGCCGCCCTCACGGGTGCGGTCATTCATCGGCAAAGCCTCCTTTACAGGGCGCTTCTTGCCAAGCGCCGTCTGAAACGTCACAACGGTCAAACCGATAAACAGCAGGGTGACGGCGAGCGAACCGGCAAGGAAAAGCAAATCGTGCGCCGTCATATAGAGCTTTAAGGTTTCATATACATACAGCACCACGGCGGTATTGAGGAAATTGAGCAGCGCAAAGCCGAAAGCGAGATACAGCATGCGCTTGTCGCGCCAGCAGGCAAAGGAAACGAGCAAAAACGCGATCACCGGGAAGAGATAGCGTTCGTGCGTGCGAGTGGACACGGTGACGATGCCTGCCAGCACAAACGCGGTCAGAAGCCAGAAAAACTTGGTTTCCGGCAACCCTTTTTGCCGCTTGGCGGCAAGCACATAGAGGAATACCGCCGTAAGAAGAACGCCGGCAAGCAGGATCGTCCCGAGCGTCGAATAGGAAACCCCGAGCGGCGAAAGCAGATCCGCTTTCGCCCACTGACCGCCAAGCAGTCCCATCAGTCCGAAGGAATTGAGCGTGGCGTAATTGTAGGAGCCGTAGGCTTCAAAATACTTGCCGAAAAGCCACCGCGGACTTTGCCCGTTCCGCAGAACAAAGGAGATCAGTAAAAAGCCGGCGCAGGAGGCAAAAAGCGCGCCGAATCCTTTCCAAAGACGCTTGCGCGCGTCGGCTGAGTTTTTACGGAACGCCTGTCCGATCACGGTAAATTCGCGCGCCGCCGCAAGAAGCAGGATCGGCCCGAACAGGATCGCTTGAGGTTTTAAGAGCAGTCCGACGAAAAATACGGGGATCGAAAGAGCAAACCGGTCGGTATCGACCAAATAAAACGTCAGGAGCATGAACAGGACGAGGATCGAATCGACCTGTCCCCACACGGCGGAATTGAGGATCGCCGTGGGCAAGAAAGCGTATAATACCGCCAGCGGCGCGGCAAGGTCGCGGGCGTGACGGGACACGATCCGCCGGATCAGAACGGCGCCGAGCAGGTCTGCCAGCACGGCGGGCAGCTTCAGAAGCATCAGTCCGAAACCGGAGGAGAGCGACGCGCCCCCGGAGAGCAGGGATATAAGTCCCAGTACCATCATGTACAGCGGCGGATAGTCGCAGAAAGAGTCTTCGGTATAAAACAGAAACGGTCCTTCGCTTGCCATACGCGCGCCCCACTAGGCAAAGCAGTTGATGTCCACTTGAAAGCCGGTATACAGCACGGAGGCGGCAAGCCGGATGACAAGCGCCGCGGCAAACAAAATATAAAACAGTTTGGAAGAAAGAGTGTGTCGGAACAGAAGAAAGCCCGCTAAAAGCAGCAGAAGAAAATACGCCGCCGCGCGCACCAGCACGTTGATTTCAATACCGGTGACGGTGGGCGTGTTCTTGTCGTCCTCGCCGGCGCTTTCAAACGTGAACGGTGCCATGGAGAGAATCGGCACATCCTCCGGGATCGCGCTTTTTTCCACGCGCGTAAAGGAAACATCGTCAAAACAGACTTTGCCGCGGCAATCGGCGCTGTAATAACCAAGCCTTAGCGCAACGGTTGTTTCTTTCATACCGCTTTCGGTTTTGCCGTACAGAACGACCGTCTGCCACCGGTCCGCGGGAAGCAGGTATTCGCTGACGCAGTAGGTTTGGATCAGCGACAGATTGGCGCCGCTTTGCGCGTCGCGCGGTTCCGCCTCCAGGACTTTGACGCGGGCGGAGAAGCAGTAATATGCGTTGGGAACCACGTCGACCTTCTGAATATAGCGTGAGTCGTTATAGTTGGGGCTGTCGATGCACAGTACGTTTTGTCCTTCCGGCGCGTCGGAGGCTGCGAGTACGCCGCAGT
This sequence comes from Clostridia bacterium, assembly GCA_017964345.1. Lineage (GTDB taxonomy): Bacteria > Bacillota > Clostridia > Christensenellales > QALW01 > UMGS1322. Next base: position 8,813 of record JAGCSD010000052.1, on the reverse strand, counting down.
CGTCCGCCGGAGCGGCTGCGTCGTATCTCTCAAGCGTCCAGCCCGTCACACTGCCGCCGATCTCGCTTTCAAAACCGGGATTGACCAAAAGGTTTTCATTCAACGGCTGATCCGTTCCTCCGCAGGCGCACAGGGAGAGCAATATCAAAAGAATCAGCGCCGAACCAATCAGTTTTTTCACAGAATCGATCCTTTCCGAAAACATTAAAAGGCGTTTTTCAGCCACACGATCTCCGGGGCATCGCCCCAAAGGGAAATCTCCAGTACGTCGAACCGACATGGTATATCCGTCAGACGGTTCCGCATCATATAATATTGGGCGGCATAGCGGATATGGCGTTGCTTGGCGATCGTTACGGCTTCTCTGCCGCTCCCCGCGGCGGGAGAAAACCGTGTTTTGACCTCCACAAAAAGCAGAAGATTCTTTTCTTTTGCCACGATGTCCAACTCCGCCGCGCGCGAAGCGTGAAAGTTTCGCGCCGCGATCTCGCACCCGTTTTTCTCAAGATACCGACAGGCAAGCTCCTCGCCGTATGCGCCCAGCGCCCTCGTATTCACAGGATGTTCCTCAAAAAGCTGACGCGGTGGCACGGGCACGGTCCGTACGCGCGGATATTTTCAATATGCTCTTTCGTGCCGTATCCCTTGTGCCTGGCGAAGCCGTAGACAGGATAACGCGCGTCCAATTCGCGCATCAGGCGATCCCGCGTGACCTTGGCGACGATAGACGCCGCCGCAATGCTCAGGAACAGTGCATCGCCTCCGACGACGGACTGTTCGTGTTCGATCAAATGAAGCGTAAAATTGCCGTCGATCAGTAAGAAATCGGGATTCACCTCTCGCGCGGCGGCGCGCATGGCGCGCTTGGTCGCCTCTAAAATGTTGATGCGGTCGATCGTCTGCTCGTCCACCAGCACGCAGGAAACGCGCGCGGAAGCGCAGATCTCGTCAAAAAGCGCTTCCCGCTTTTTTTCGCTGAGCTTTTTGGAATCGTTGATTCCCGCGGGAATGTTTGCCGGATCCAGGATCACGCACGCCGCGGCGACCGGACCGGCGAGCGGACCGCGGCCGGCTTCGTCGATGCCCGCCACGGCGGAAAATCCCCGCGCGATCAGTTCGCGTTCGCGGTCAAAGGAGATCATCGGGCACCTCCCAGGAAATGCGCCCGAGCAGTCCCGCGCGCGATTCGTCGAGCAGAACGCGCGCGCCGCGGGCGTAATCACATTCGTTTTTCTTCAAAAGGAAACCGCGCTTGCGGCAAACGGCTTCAAAATCATCTATTGCTTTTTCGCCCGGCGTAATGCCATAGCGTGCCGAAAGGGCATCGGGATAAAGCGCGCGCAGATGTTCGATCAGGTCGAGCGCCAGCTCCTCCAAATCTAAAATCTCGTCGTTGATTGCGCCGGAGAACGCCAAAAGACGAGCGCCGTGCTGATCGTCCAGGCGCGGCCAAAGCAGACCGGGGGAATCCAAGAGATCGAGAGCGGGCGTTTTGATCCATTGCTTGCCGCGTGTGACGCCGGGCTTGTCGCCCGTTCTGGTACGCGCGGTGCCGGCGATCGCGTTGATAAGCGTGGACTTGCCGGAATTGGGGATGCCCGCGATGAGCGCGCGCATTGTGCGATTAACGCCTTTTTGCGCCAGCGCCGCCGTTTTATCCGTTAACAGCGCGTTGACACGGGCGGGCAGGTCACGGGGAAGGTTGCGCGCCGAAACCGCCAGAGCCGGCTGATCGGTTTTTTGGAAATATGACAGCCACTCGTCCGTCTTGACAGGATCGGCAAGGTCCGCCTTATTCAGAAGAATCAAGCGGGGCTTTTTCAGAAGCGCCAGTTCCGGATTCGCGCTGGCGCGCGGCAGGCGGGCGTCACGTACTTCTAAAATGACATCCACCAGCGGCAAGGTTTCCGTGAGCATTCGCCTGGCGGCTGCCATATGCCCCGGATACCAGTGGATCGGTCGGTCGTTTTGTCCCACGCGGACGGCTCCTTTCCTGTCTGTTGTATTACTTATTTATTATAACAAACAATCCGCAAAAAAGAAAGCGGTATTTTTCTTCAAACGGGCGGTTGCGGAAAAAGCGCGAATATGGTAGAATAAAAGTGTCCTTATAAATCATTCTTATCGAAAGAGGTAAAAACCATGAAAGTCCTGCTTCTGTCCTGTTCGACGGGAGAGGGACACAACCGTGCCGCGCAGGCGCTTGCGGAAGAGATGGAAAGAAGACGGATCCCTTATCAATCAGCGGACCCTGTATCTTTTCGCAGCATACGCGCACAGGCAACGGTTGCATCCCTCTACAATAACATGATTCGCAAGGTACCGCGCGCGTTCGGGCTGGTGTACGGCGCCGGCGCGCTATACAGCCGGTGGCACCGCTTTCCGTCCCCCGTGTACGCTGCCAACGCGCTGTACGCGGATAAATTGGGCGCGTTTATCCGCTCCGGCGGTTTTACGTGCGCGGTGGCAACACACCTTTACGGTATGGAAGCTCTCACCGCGCTGAAAAGACGCGGAAAGTTGGATGTGCCGGCGTACGGCGTGCTGACGGATTACACGAGTACTCCGTTCATTGAAGAAACAGACATGGACAAGATGTTTGTGCCCGCCGGCGAGGCGAAGGATATGCTGATTCGGCGCGGGTGGAAGCCCGAAAGGATCGTTGTCAGCGGCATTCCGGCGTCCCGGGCGTTTTATGAGGATAAACCGCGCGCACAGGCGCGGGCGGAATTACAGATTCCTCTTGATGCCACCGTGTTTCTGTTGATGGCGGGCGGCATCGGAAACGATCGTTTGTTACAGCTCTGCCGTGATTTTGTTTCCTCTTCACGCCAAGGAGAGTTGGCGCTGGTGATGATCGGGCGCAACGAGGCGATGCGGAAGCGTCTGCGCGCCGCTTGCGGCGATACGCCGCTTTTGCGCACGGTGTCGTTTACCGACCGCATAGCGGACTATATGCACGCCTGCGATGTGCTGATTTCCAAGGCGGGCGGGCTGTCCAGTACGGAAGCGGCGGTTGCGGGCGCATCGCTTGTGCATTACGGCTCTATTCCGGGGTGCGAAACGAAGAACGCCGCGTTTTTCGCTTCGCACGGACTGTCCTTCGCGGCGCGCTCCCGCGCACAGGCGCTGGAGATGGCGCGTACGTTGGCGTATGACCGGGCGCAGGCGGAGGCTATGCGCGCGGCGCAGCGCGAATGGATTCCGCCGCTTGCCGCCGCGGATATCGTGACGCAGGTTTGCGGAGGTGACGCGCTGTGACAGAGATTCTGGTGATAATCGGCGGCTTTTTGTCGGGAAGCGTGATGTATGCGTCGCTGATCCCGCGCCTGTTTCTCAAACGGGACATAGAAAACGAAAGCGACGACCGCAATCCCGGCGCGGGCAACGTGTTCAAGCTTTGCGGTGTGTTCTGGGGATTTTTGTGTCTGTTTTTTGATCTGGGCAAAGGCGTCCTGCCGGTCCTCGCGGCGTGCAGTCTGTTGGACCCCGCCAAATGGTGGTTTTCCTTGGCGATCTTCGCCCCGGTGCTGGGGCACGCGATCGCGCCGCTGAACCGTTTTCACGGCGGCAAGTGCGTGGCGGTGTCCTTCGGTTCGCTTTTGGGACTTCTGCCGGTCAGCTATATTGTGTTTGTGCTGGCGGCCGTGTATATTCTTTTTTCCACGCTGTTAAAGATCGATCCGCATCGGCGCCGCAGCGCGTGGACATTTTTTGTCTTCGGCGTGCTGGCGGCGGCGTTTTCGCTGTGGCAGGGACTGCTCAGCGTGGCGATCGGCGCGGCGCTGATCGCCGTCACGGGCGTTTTGAAGCATACGCGCTATGCGCTGGACGCATTGCCGGCTCCGGCGGCGGAAGAAGAGGAAGAAACCGAGCGGGCGTAAAAAAACGGCTCGGAGGAGCCGTTTTCGGTGATCCGTTTGGTCTTAAAACAGACGGTCGCGCAGTTTCTTCAGCCCCGCCTTGCGACAGAGCAGAACGCCGGCAACGGCGCCGACACCCGCCTGCAGAAGCTCAAACGGCAGTTTCAACAGCGCGTAGGCGGGGGTGCTGTATACGAACGCGCGTCCGAGCATATAACCGGTGACCATGATGACCGCTCCGACGGAAACGCCTAACATATCGGCGTAAAGCGGTTTCTTTTTGAACGTATGGCGGGAAAGAAGAGAGATCGCCGCCGCTTGCAGACCGTGCGCGAGCAGGGACACGAACATGACCTGTACATGACCGGGATAGAAGAAAAAATCACCCAGAAACGCGCCCACGCCGCCGACTAAGAAGGATGCCAACGGATCGAACAGAAGCGCGAACACGCATATAATGATGTCGTTGAGATAAAAATGACCGTCCGGCGGAACCGGAATGCTGAACGAACTCATCAGCATATTCAATGCCATAAAAATGGCGGTCACGCACAGTCTTTTAGTCGTCAGCAAGCCGGATCGTTTCATGGAATGTCCGCTCCTTTCAAAAGATGTTCGTATCATACCACAAATCTGACTATATGAAAATAGCCAAAAGGAGATTTTTTTATCATACCAGATGAATAAAAAAAAGGAAAAATCGGCATACTTGCGGTTGTACGAAACCCTCCGTCAGGGGATCGAACGCGGGGACTATACGCAAAAACTGCCGTCCAAGCGGGAAATGGCAAAAAAGATCGGCGTCAGCGTGGTGACGGTGGAACACGCCTATGCCCTGCTTGCGGACGAAGGCTTTATCACGGCGCGGGAAAAGAGCGGGTATTTTGTCACCTACCGCGCGCAGGATTCCTTTCCCGTAGGCGGCGAGGTGCTTCCCGTACCGCCCGCGCGAAAGGAAACGGCGGAGCATTTTCCGTTTACGGTATTGGCGCGCACCATGCGGCGTGTGTTGACCGATTACGGCGAAGCGATCCTCCGAAAACCCCCGCGGCACGGCACGGCAGAGCTGCGCGGCGCCATCGCGCGCTATCTGTCCCGCAGCCGCGACATTCATGTGCAAAGCGATCAGATTTGGGTTGGTTCCGGCGCCGAGGCGCTTTACGGGTTGATTTTACAGGCGCTGGGGCAAGCACGCCGGTATGCGATCGAGGATCCTTCGTATGCTAAGATCGCACAGGTCTATCAGGCGTACGGCGTAGAGCCGGCGCGTCTGAAGCTTGCGGAAAACGGTATTTCTTCTCAGGCGTTGAACGGTTGTCAAGCCGATATTCTTCACGTTTCGCCCTATCGGAGCTATCCCAGCGGCGTGACGGCGTCGGCGGCGAAAAAAAAGGAATATCTGCAGTGGGCGTCCCTGCCGGGCAGACTCTTGATCGAGGACGATTTTGAATCGGAATTTGCCGCGTCGCTCAAGCCTGTGGACGCGCTCTTTGCGCTCACGGAGAAGGAAAATGTATTGTATCTCAACACGTTTTCGCAGACGATCGCGCCGTCTTTCCGCACGGGGTATTTGGTTCTGCCTCCGCGCCTGGCAAAGCGATTTGAGGATACGGTGGGCTTTTATTCCTGCACGGTCCCTACCTTTGAACAACTGGTACTCGCGCAGCTTCTGGACGGCGGCGATTTTGAACGGCATCTGAACCGCGTGCGGCGCAAAAGACGAAAGGCAGAGCAATGAAAGCGTTTTCCGGTCGCGCGGCGGTACAGATCGGCGCGTTCGCGGCGATCTTGGCGGTCTGTTCGCAGCTGGCGATCCCCTTGCCGGCGGGTGTGCCGATGACGCTGCAGACCTTTGCCGTTGCGTTGTGCGGCTTTTTACTCGGGCGCGTCCGCGCGCCGCTGGCGGCGGGTGTGTATCTGCTGCTCGGCGCGGTCGGTCTGCCGGTGTTTTCATCGTTTCAAGGAGGCGTTCAAACCCTTTTCGGACCTACGGGCGGTTTTTTGTTCGGATTTGTGCCGATGGCGGCATTGTGCGGTATAGGCGGCAAAAGCATGGGGAAACATCTGCTTTTTGGACTTTTGGGAGTGGTGATTTGTCACGCGATGGGCGCCGCGCAGTACGCGCTGATCACACAAACGCCTTTTTCGTCGGCGTGTCTGCTTGTTTCGGCTCCGTATTTGCTCAAAGATGTCCTATCGCTCGCTTTCGCTCTGTTTCCGGCGCGCCGGCTGAGCGGGACACCGGTGTTTTCATGAATAGAAATTATTACGAAAATATTACGTTGACAACTGTCAGAACATCATATATAATAAGAATAGCCGAACGGCAAACGCACGTGTGCAAAGAACGGAGGGAGGATATATGAAAGATTTTTTCAAAGATCTGTGGAAAGATTATCTCGTATCGGCGATCCTGACGGTGGTGATCGGCGTACTGCTTACGGTGTTTTCTTCCGTGGCGATAGACGTGGTTTGTATCGGGATAGGCGCTGCCGCCGCTGTGATCGGCGTGATTTCCGTGATCCGCTATCTGCGCAAGCCTGAAAACCGCTACGAATTGCTGATGGGGCTGGTCTTTGCCGCAACGGGCGTATATATCATCTGCAGTCCGCAAACATTGCAGAACCTCGTGGCGGTGGTGTTCGGTATCCTCATTTTGTTCCACGGTATCGTGGATGTGCAAAGCACGGTGAAACTGTACAAGGCGCGCGACGCGCTTTGGCCGGTCGCGCTGGTGATTTCGGTTTTGACGATCGCCGCCAGCGTGGTTTTGATTTGCTTAAGAAGACAGGCGGTGCAGACGCTTGCCATCGTGATCGGCATTATGCTGATCTGCGAAGGGCTTATGGACGTCTGGATTGCCGTAAAGGTGCGGAAGCTGCATGAATAAATTCAAAAAAAGTTGTATTTGCCTGCTGTGTGTTCTGCTGCTGGTTCTTTCGGCGTGCCGGAACGCCGCGGCGGGCATCCATGATCCGATCCGCCGGATCGCGCTGATCACCGGCACGCAGGAGCTGGAGCTGGATTTCATTAACGCCGCCCTGTGGGAGGGCATCGGATCCTGCGGGGACGCCAACGGGATCGAGTATGTCTATTATCGCCCGTCGGACATGACGGACGAAGCGATCTCCGCGCAGTTCAACGCCGCCGTACAGGAGGGCGCGCAGGTCGTCATTTGTTACGGCGACCGCTTTTCACACGCACTGGCGGGCGCGCAGAAGCAATATCCCGGCACGCGGTTCATCGTGATCGACGCTTCCGAGGAGAGCATCGGTAAATTAGAGAAAAATACGCACTGCGTCATGTTCCGGCAGGAGCAGGGCGGTTACTTGGCGGGATATGCCGCCGTTAAGGACGGCTTTGCGCGGCTGGGGTATTTAGGCGAGCGTAATATCGAGGCGTTCGCCAATTACGGATACGGCTTTGTGCAGGGTGCCAGCGACGCCGCCATGGAGCTTTCCGCCGAAATTGAGATCAATGTGGCGTTTGCGGACGAGTACGAAAATGAGGACGCGGCGCTTTCCGAGCTGAACGAATGGTACGCCTCCGGCACAGAGGTCGTCATGGTCTGCGCCAATGACGCCCTGACGCAGAAATGCGCCGAAAAAGCGGTTTCGCATTTGCAGTATATCATCGGCAGCCAGTACGATCAGGCGCATTTGGGCAGTTATTTCGATTACAATCCGTTTATGACCAGCGCCATGCAGGGACTGCGGGAAGCCGTGGACGCCACGCTGGAAATGCTTCTGTCCGGCTCGTGGGAAGAGAATCTCGGCGGCAAAACGCTGTATTTCGGCTTGCAGAACGGCAATTATGTGTATTTGCCCGATTATGTGGGGCTGTGGCTTTTTAAGGACTTCACCCTCGCCGACTATGAACAGATCAAGGAAAAGATCGCCGGCGGAACGGTACAGGTCGGCAGTGCGGACTTCCCGGCGGTGGACGACCAGTATGTGACCTTGCGCATCCTGCACAAGGCGGAATAAAAAAACGAACGCGCCGGAAGATATCCCCTTCCGACGCTGTTGTTTTTATGCTTTTTCATAGAAGGAGGAATTTTTTTGAAAAAAACAACGGAAAAAGTCATTAAACTGACGATTTGCGTCGTCGTGCTCGGCGCCGCGGTGCTGGCGGGTATCCTGTCCGGGACCTTTGACCTTACCAAGATCAATTTGAACGTTGATTTCGCGGCGATCCTCAAGGTCGTTGTGATGGCGGCGAGCATTCTGGCGATAGAAGTCCTGTTTTCCCTGCTTCTGACGCTGCCCAACCCCCAAAATCACCGGATCCGTTCCATTCTTTCCATTACGGCGAGCCTTCTGAAATATGTGGCGTTTCTCGTCATTTTGTGTTGGGGGCTTTCGATCCTCGGCGTCAACGTGTCGACGATCGTCGCCAGCGTGGGAATTATCGCGTTGGTGGTCGGATTCTCCGCTGAAAGCCTGATCGCCGATATGGTGACCGGCGCGTTCATGCTGTTTGAAAACCAGTACAACGTGGGTGACATCGTGGAGGTGGACGGCTTCCGCGGTACGGTGACGAATATCGGTATCCGTACCACCTGTATCACCGATCCCGGCGATAACGTGAAAATCGTGAACAATTCCGCAATGAAAAACATTCTGAACCGCTCGGACAAGCTGTCCCGCAGCGTCAGCGAGATCGCGATCCCGTATGCGACCGACCTCGAAAAGCTCGAAAAGGAGATCCCCGCGTTGATGGACCGGATTTACGAAAAGCGTACCGATATATTCAAGGCGCCGCCGAAGTATCTCGGTGTTCAGGCGCTGGCGGACAGTTCGGTAGTCCTGAAATTCGTCGTCAACGTGGATGAAAAAGATATTTATTCCGGCGCTCGTTTGCTGAACCGCGATCTGCTGCTCGGATTCCGTTCGCTGGGCGTGGAATGCCCGTTCCCGCAGGTGGACGTTCACCCGGACAAGGGCTGAT
>JAGCSD010000051.1 GCA_017964345.1 Clostridia bacterium | reverse complement strand
CGGCGGCGTTCTGTTTACAGGCGATAACGTGTTTTTGCTCAAGAGCATTGAGGAAAACCGTCCGATCGGTTTTTGCCTGAATAAAGAAGAAGCCAAACGTGCGCTGACACTTTGCCGCGCACACAAAGGAACTATTTTAACAAGTCATGATAAGGAGTGTATCAAATGTTTGATTTAACGGGAAAACTTGCACTGGTGACCGGTTCCAGCAGAGGGATAGGAAAAGCGATCGCTATCGCTCTGGCGCAGGCGGGTGCGGACGTGATCGTGCATTGCAATCGCGGCAGGCAAGCCGCCGAAGATACGGCGGAGCAGATCCGTAAAATCGGAAAACAAGCATGGATCGAACAATGCGACGTGTCTTCCCCCGAAGAGATCCGCGCCATGTTTGACCGTATTCAAAAAGCGTTCGGCAAGCTCGATATCTTGGTAAACAACGCGGCGGTTTTGTCCCGCTGTCCGTTTTTGGAGTTGCCGCTCGAAGAGTGGAACCGCATTATGAATACCAATGCCGGCGGCTATTTCCTTTGCAGTCAACTTGCCGGAAAAATGATGGCAAAAGTGAAATCAGGACGGATCATCAACATCTCTTCCATTTCGCAATATGAAGTGGGCATCGGCAGGTCGCATTACTGCGCGTCCAAAGGCGCGATCGGTATGCTGACCAAATGCGCCGCGGCGGAGCTCGCTCCGTTGGGCATTACGGTAAACGCCGTTTTGCCGGGCAGTATCCATACCGATTTCAACAGCGATGTGTTATCGGATCCGGAATTTTACAAACAATGCGTGGCGGGGATCCCCGCGGGCAGGATCGGCAAAGCGGAAGATATTGCCGGCGCGGTCGTTATGCTGGCTGCTGACGAATCCGGCTATATAAGCGGCGCCTGCATTACCATTGACGGAGGAAAAACATTATGACGTATAAATTTCGCGGCGTGTGTCCGGTCATCAATGTTCCCTTTTTCCCGGACGAGCGCATCGATTACGATTCGCTGGCGCGTGAGATCGACTTTACGATCGCGCAAAGAGTAGAAAGCATTTGCGTCTTCGCGTTCAACAGCGAGCCGCACAAAATGACGACCGACGAAAAAAAGCAAGTCATCCGCTTTTTCCTTGAAACGGTGAATAAACGTGTGGAAACGCTTGTAGGTCTGATCGAGAACTCCATTTCGGGTGTGATCGAGCTGGGGCTGACTGCCAAAGAATACGGCGCGGACGGCGTGATCCTCTATCCCCCGGCGCTTTCCACGCCTGCGGACGCCAATCTGCTCAACTATTTCAAAACCATAGCGGACGCGGTGGACCTGGACGTCATGATACAGGATAATCCCCGTTCTACCGGTGTGAACATGAGTCTTCCCTTTTTGCTTGACGCGTTTCACAATATTGAAAAATTCCGCTATTTGAAAGTCGAATGTCCGATCCCGATCCGCAAAATGAAAAAGATCGTGGAAGAAACCAAAGGCGAGCTGAAATGTTACAGCGGCAACGGTGGCATTTTCGCGGTGGACGCCTTCCTGAACGGCGCTTGGGGTATTATGCCCGGCGCTGTCATGGCGGGGAAATTCGTGGAATTGTACCAGCTGCTTGCAAACGGCGAAACGGATAAAGCCAGAAGTATTTTTGAAAAAATACTGCCGTTTACCTGGTTTGAAGATCAATCGCTGGAATTCTACGTTTCCTGCGAAAAGTATTTGCTGAAAAAGCAAGGCGTGATCGCAAACGATACCTGCCGCGCTCCCCTGTGCGCTCTGTCCGATCAGGAAAAAGAAGAGCTCGTAACCCTGTTTCAGCGCATATAACTCTTTCTTGTTTCCCTATACGAAAAACGCTATACTGTTAAGTGAATTCTTCACAAAACGGTATAGCGTTTTTCATATCCGCGCCGTACTTCTTGAAATACGGGGAATGATTCTTTGTACTTGTCTAATCTGCATGGTTTATTATTTGTTCCGCATATCTGACCGTTTCCATGGCGTCCTTGGCATATTGATCCGCACCGATGTTTCGAGCGTACTCCTTTGTCAAAACCGCGCCGCCGACAACAATTTTACACCACGGCGCCTTGCGCCTCAACCGGCGGATCGTTTCCTCCATAGCGGGCACGGTCGTGGTCATAAGCGCGCTTAATCCCACAAGCGGCGCATGGAGTTCCAGAACGGTTTCAACGATCTTTTCAGGCGGCACGTCCTTCCCGAGGTCCACCACATGAAAGCCGTAATTCTGCAGCAATAGTTTTACGATATTCTTTCCTATATCGTGAATGTCGCCATGAACAGTAGCGATAACAAACAGACCTTTATCCGCGCGCGCTCCGTTGTCCGTGAGCGTGCTTTTGATCACTTCAAACGCGCTTTTCGCCGCCTCCGCGCTCATCAGAAGCTGAGGCAGAAAAACCGTTTTATTCTCAAATCCCACCCCAACCGTGTTCAACGCCGGAATGATCTCGTTATTCACAATATCAAGCGGATCGACCGCGGCAAGCAATTCTTTCGTACAGGCGGCGGCTTTATCTTTAAGCCCTTTCACGATCGCGCGATTCAGCGCCGAGCCGCTTTCTGTCCCGGCATCGCCGCCGATGCTTTGCGGCGCGCCTACCGCTTCAGCAAAGCTCTGCGCCGCGGCAATATACGCCTGGCAGTTTGCATCCAGCCCTTTCAGGACCTTATACGCATGATACGTCTTCATCATATCCGCCGAATACGGGTTCATAATGGCGGCGGAAAGTCCGTTTTCAAGCGCCAACGCAAAAAATGCGCTGTTCACGGCGTCCCGATGCGGCAAGCCGAATGAAATATTCGAAACGCCGAGCGAGGTATGCGCGCCAAGCTCGTCCCGTATCAGTCTGACCGCCTCCAGCGTAATGTTCGCGGCGGACGTGTCCGCGCTTATCGTCAGCGCCAACGGATCGAAAATAATATCTTTCT
>JAGCSD010000050.1 GCA_017964345.1 Clostridia bacterium | reverse complement strand
TGGCGGCAAAAGCGTCCTCCGTGCTGTGCTTGACGCGCTCGTTTGCACGCGGGATGCACTGCTCGGCGTCCTCGTCATATTTATCCGCCAAATAACCGGAAAGATAAGCGGTTTGGAAGTCTACCGCCTGCGAAAGATCGAACGGCTCCAGCGATTCCATCAGATCGTTGGGCATTTTGGAGGAACCGTCCACCGGCACGGCGGAAAAGCCGAGCGTACCGCCGCGCAAAACGGTGTAGAACTGCGTTTCGGTATAGATATAGTCCCGGTCGCTCCATGTGTGCACGCGTGTCGCGCGGTAACGGATGTTCGCGTCGGCATCGGCGTCATAGAGCCAAAACGGAACGTACAGTCCTTTGATTTCGTCGATATGATTCTGATCCTTAAAGACATCGGGGAGCAGTTTTTTGCCTTCGTAATGCTTCAGCAGATTCTTCTTGGCGGCTTCCTTATCCAGCTTGAAAGGGATCACCAGATCCGGACGCAGGATGCCGGCAAACTGCCGCATCATAATGACCGGGTTGCCGCAGTAGGGACAGGCGGTCGCCGCCAGCGTTTCGTCGCCGATGATCTCGCCGCCGCAGGAATCGCAAACATAGGTGCGCAAACGCGTTTCTTCCTCTTCCGTCCATGTAGGGTTTTGCTTCGTATCCCACTGCATATCGTCCGGATGCTCCTGTTTTAGAGCCTGATCGAAGCTTCTGAGAGCTTCCATTTCAAACTCCGTGTCACAGAAAGGGCATTTCATCTTCTGAAGCTGACTGTTGAATGTAATACCGCCGCCGCAGTTGGGACATTTGTATTCATGTAATGTTTCCATAAAACGCTCCGTTCATTGAAAAAGCGACAGCGCATCGGACACTGCCGCTTTAAGAAGTTAATGTTGATCTTTTTCGTCAAAAGGATCGCCGCATTCAGGGCAGAACTTTGGGGGATTTTTGGGATCCTCCGGTTCCCAACCGCACTTATCACACTTATAGAGCGGTTCGTCTGCCGGTTTCTTGGCGCCGCAGTTAGAGCAGAATTTTCCTTTGTTGACGGTGCCGCAGGAGCAGGTCCAGCCGTCAGCCGGCTTCTTGGCGCCGCACTGCGTGCAGAAATTGCCCGATACGACGGCACCGCAGACGGGGCATTTCCACGCATCGTCCGGCTGTGCCTGTTGTTGAGCCTGCGCCTGCTGTTGTCCCATAGCAAACAGGTTTTGGGCATTGCTGCCGACGGCGCCTGCCGCCATCCCCATGCCTAAGAAGCCCGTCATGGCACCGGCACTGTTGCCGGCGGCGGTCTTCATAGCGTCCGCCTGCGCGCCGACCAGCGTCGCCGCCGCCATGGTGGGATCGCGCATGATCGCATTGCGCTGTGCCTGTTTGATGAGTTCCTGATCTTCTTCGGGTAACGTCACGCTGCCGAGCGCGACCGAAACGACCTGCAAACCGCGCAGTTGTCCCCACTTGGCGGAAAGCGCTTCGTTCATCGCGTTTTCCAGATCGGCGTTATGCGTCACGATCTGATTGGGTCGAAGCTCCAACTCGGACAGCTTGCCGAACGCCGGCTGCAGCGCGGAAATAAACTCGGTCTTCAGTTGCGTGTCCAAATTGTCACGCGTATAATCGGATTCCACATTGCCGCACACATTGGTATAGAACAGGATCGGATCGGCGATTTTATAGGAATACACGCCCGAGCAGCGAACCGATACGTCGATATCCAGCCCGATCTTGGTGTCCACCACCCGGAACGGGATGGGGTTGGCGGTACCGAATTTATTGTCGATCAGTTCCTTTAAGTTGAAATAATAGACGCGCTGATCTTTACCGGTGTCGCCGCCGTAGGTAAACCGACGTCCGATCGTTTTGAAGGTGTCTAAGATACTCTTCCCGAGCGGACCGGCAAAAAGGCTCGGCTCGGTAGAGCTGTTGTAGGTAAACTCGCCCGGTTCGGCGCAGATCTCCACAACCTTGCCCTGTTCCACAATGATCATGCACTGCCCGTCTGCCACGGCAATGCCGGAACCGTTGGAAATGATGTTGTCATTTCCCTTGGTGTTGGACGAACGCGCAGTGATGCGCTTTTGTCCCTTGGTTACCATGACGTTTGCCGGCATGGATTCGCAATAGAAAAACTCCTTCCACTGATCCGCCAGCGTACCGCCCAAGGCGCCGATACCCGCTTTGATAAGTCCCATAGATGTTCTCCTTTCGTTTGAACCGTTATTCTTACCGTATAGTATATCATACCATGCGGAAAATAAATATGCTCAATTTGACGATTCCCTTAAAAAAAATACCGTTCCACGTGCAAATGCTCGAATCGGAAGAGAATATACCGCTCGTTTTCCTTGATAAAATCCGCGCAGTAGGTGTAAATGTACTTGCCAAAGTATAATTTGACGGGGATCGTCAGATCGCAATCGCCGGTCTGCGTGGCTTCAATGGATGCGTAAGCGACGGTGATGCCGCGATCCATATCCGCCATGGAAGAACGCAAGCCCTCTGTGATTTCCACGCCGTAGCAGGCAAACAAGCGCAGAAGCTCCTGTTTTTCCGCCTCGGTAAGCATCACGTCGCTGGAGAAATCAAAGGAAATGAATTCCGGCTTTTTTTTGACGGTTTCATCCAAAAACGTATTGACGGCACGGTCGGTTGCCTCATAGATCGCTTTCGCGAACGGCGATGCGTCAGCCGGCAGGGTGATCGCCATGCCGTCCATGACCGTGTGCGGCGCCTGCGGCAACGGCTCCGCCGCCGGCTTACAGCCGACAAGCAGAAGCAGGGTGATCGCCAAAGCCAAAAACCGTTTCATCAGATTCCCCTCAGCTTTATTTTACCGGAAACAAAACCGCCCGCTTACAGGACGCCGCAAGGTGCGCGGCGCCTGCCCCGGTCTTGCGAAATAAGTTTCACTGCGGCTATTATATAACGTTTTTCACATTTTTGCAATCCCCTTTTTGTTGCATTGCCGAAATGTTTGTGAAAATTGCGTTTTCGAGGTAGGGATCGCTTTACAAAAGCGCGATTTTTCAGTATGATATTGGTGTGTTCAAATCGGAATGACGGAGGCACCTTGTGGAAAAACTAACTCTCAGACAGTCGTGGAACGCTATGACGAGTCTATTCAAAAAAAGCGGAAGGAAACTGCTTGTCCTTTTGTTGTTGATTCTGCTCCCCGCTCTTGTGATACGCGTGTATTCCTTTCAAACGATATACGGAGGCTTTGCCATCCGTTATGATCTTCTCGATGAGCAGACGCTGAACGAGGCGCTTTTGAAAGGCGATATTTCCGGCGCGGCGGAGCAGTTTGCGCGTATGTTCCCGGATACGTCGGGCGGCGAGATGACCGCAACCGACACGGCGTTGGAAGTCGTTTTTTATTTGCTGTCACTGGCGCTGGATTTGGGCGTTCTGTATATTGGGTTATCCACCTTCAACGGTGTGTCGCCCGCCGAGAAAGACAAAAAGCGATGGTTTATGCACGCCGCGCTGCAGCTTATTCTGATCAGTCTGTTCATGAAGTGGGTGATCTCCCGCGGACAGGCAATGGTTATGCCGATGGTCCTGCAAACGGCGGCGCTGGCGCATTTTTCCGCGTTCTTCGGCTTAACGGCGATCCTGACAACG
Organism: Clostridia bacterium; assembly: GCA_017964345.1. Taxonomy (GTDB): domain Bacteria; phylum Bacillota; class Clostridia; order Christensenellales; family QALW01; genus UMGS1322. Next base: position 185 of record JAGCSD010000050.1, on the reverse strand, counting down.
ATATTCAGTTGTGCCGCGGCGCTGTTCTTTGTCGTATGGCTGATGCTGTTTCTGCAGGTGATGGCGATCCTCTGCGTCAGCGGCAGAACGCGTGTGCTGATGTCTTTCGGCTACGCCCGTGAGATCCTCCGGGGCAGAATATGGCGGGAAATGCTGCATCTGCTCCCGTTTACGCTGCTGAGCTT
>JAGCSD010000049.1 GCA_017964345.1 Clostridia bacterium | reverse complement strand
CTTTATGCCCGGCACAGCAGAGATAGTCGATCGTGTGCATGGACAGCGGCAGATGTCCCGCCGCCTGTGCGCCGTCCGCAATCAACAGCAAGCCGTTTTCCTTGCAGAACGCGCCGATCGCCGTAAGGTCCTGCACGTGACCGGTAACGTTGGAAACCGGGTTTACGATGACCGCGCGCGTGCTTTCGCGCAAGGCGGAAACAAAATCGTCAAGCGGGATCACACCGTCCGCGTGCGGGAACAGAACGGTATAGTCCAACCCCTCGGTTTTCTTCAGCCATGCCAGCGGCCGCAGAACGGCGTTGTGCTCATAGGCGGTCGTCAGCACATGGTCGCCCGGCGCGAACAGTCCTCTCAGCACGAGGTTCAGGGCGTCGGTACAGCCGAAGGTGAACACGCATCGCTCGTTCGGGGCGCCAAAAAATTCCGCCGCGCGCTGACGGGCGTCAAAAAGAAGCTCGCCCGCCTTGAGTGACGCGGCGTGCCCGCCGCGCCCCGCGTTGGCGCTGAAGTACCGCAGAACTTCGTTGCTGCGCCGGTAGACGGCTTCCGGCTTGATGAGCGTGGTGGCGGCGTTGTCGAGATATATCATAGCAGTCACTTTCTTTTGCTGCACATAATATACTATTATAGAAGCAGACAGGAGGTCACGCTTATGGAAGAATTTTTAATTATATCGTTCCGCTCACGCACGCAAGTCATGCACTTCGCGCGGATCCTGCGCGGCGCGGGCATTTTCAGTGATATCATCAGCACGCCGCGTCAAGTGGCGGTGGGGTGCGGTCTTTCGGTCAAGGTGAAAGAAACGGACCGCTTGCAGGCGCTTACGCTTATGAAGCAGGCAAACCTGGAAGGCTACGCCTATACGGCGCGGCAGGAGTACGGCACGATTCGCCTTTTCGATCAAAACCCGCGTTGACATTTCAACTTCTCTATGATACGATATAGAAAAACAAACGGAGAATTTTATGATCTACGCCGATTTTGCCGCCACCACACCGCTTGATCCCGACGTATGGGAAGTCATGAAGCCGTATGCGCTGTCCGTCTTCGGCAACGCGTCCAGCACGCACGCCTGCGGGCGAGCCGCCGCTTCCGCCGTGGAAGAAGCGCGGCAGACCGTGGCGTCGCTTTTGCGCGTGGAAAAGCGGGAAGTCTTCTTCACTTCCGGCGGAACGGAAAGCGACAACTGGGCGATCCGCGGAGTGATGAAACGGCATGGCGGGCGGCTTGCCGTTTCCGCTGTTGAACACCACGCCGTGCTGAACGTCGCCCGCGCGCTGGAGAGAGAGGGGACGGACGTTTGTTATCTGCCGGTGGACGGATGCGGACGGCTGGATCCGGACGAAACGGAAACCGTCCTTCAAAAGGGCGTGACGCTGCTTTCTCTCATGGCGGCGAACAACGAAGTCGGCACGATCGAGCCGATCGAACAGGCGGCGGAGCTCGCGCACGCGCACGGGGCGCTGTTTTTTACCGACGCGGTCCAGGCGGCGTGCTTGCCGGCGCTTGCCGATTGCAAGTTTGACCTGCTTTCGCTTTCGGCACACAAGTTTTTCGGTCCCAAGGGCGTGGGAGCGCTGATCATCCGGGAGGGTACGGGGATAGAGAACCTGACCTTCGGCGGCTCGCAGGAGGGCGACCGACGTCCCGGCACGCTGAACACCGCCGGCATTGTGGGCATGGCGGCGGCGTTTGAAAAGCACTTTAAGGAACGGATCGCGCGCGAAAACGTAACGCGCGAACGGGCGGACGTGATCCGCCGCGCCGTCTGCGCGCTTCCCGGCGCGCAACTGCTTGGCGATGAGAATAACCGTCTGCCGGGACTGCTCGCGTTTCGCTTTGAAGGCTTGCAGGCGGAAAGCCTCGCCGTTCTTCTGGATATGGCGGGCGTGGCGGTTTCCGCCGGAGCCGCCTGTTCCGCCGGCGCGCCGACTCCCTCGCACGTCATGCGCGCGATGGGCATGGATGAAAACGCCCTGCGTATTTCGGTTTGCCATCTGACCACGCAGGAGGAAGCCGAGACCATTGCCCGCACCGTCACGGAAGTCGTGCGCCGGTCAAGAAAAATGACGGATGTTCCCCGGGACAAATAATGTTTCTCCGACAAACCTGCGTTGCCGACGGGTTTGTTTATACTTTCTTTTATAAAACTTTCAAATTACATATTGACAAATTGTGACTGACGGCGTATAATAATTTGCAAGAAAAGAAAAGGAGTGAAAACAATGAGGAAATTCTTTGCCGTCATCCTGGCGGCGGTCATGGTGCTGTCCTTGCTGGTTGTGGCGGTTTCGGCTGAGCCGGCGGAAGGCGCCAAAAACTACCTGGAGGGAACAGCTTGGGGCACCGTTCTTAAGGGAACCCTGAAAGTTGCGGAAGAAGACGGCGTTAAGGTGTATACCTATACCCCGCCGGCATATGTGGATTACAGGACACCCACAATCGGCGTGTACAAGGCCGTTAAAGAACTGATCGGCGACGCGGAAGACGCGGAAGTCGTGTTTTCTTTTGAAATACGCGGCGTCTTTAAGGAAGCCGGCGATACCGCTTCCGCCCAATTGATGCTGCGTGGCGTCAACCCCAAGACGAATACGGTTACATATCCTAAACCCGAGGACGCAGAAGCGTGGGATGCGGATGGCAATACATGGGATGAGCTGTATAACGAATTCACGGACGGCGATAAGCTGTTTACCAACTATGACGCAAACGGAAACGTCATGCGCCTCAAGATGGCGGACATAACTATCCTTGACGACGAATGGACGCTTGTCCAAACCGAGCCCATCTATATCAATGCGCTCAATTTGCAGGATAGCCTGTTCGGCGATTGGATCCTGTGCATGAACCATATCGAAACGTACGATGCGGAACGTCTGCTGAGCATTCAGGTTCGCAATGCCGCTGTGTACAATTACGCGGATATAGAAGAGGAAGAGGAGCCCACGCCCGAACCCACTGAGGAGGCGACCGCGCAACCGACGGATGCGCCCGAAGCGACGGACGCTCCCGCAACTACCGCACCCGCGGCGACGGAGGAACCCGAGGCTCCCGCTTCGTCCGGCAATTACACCGGACTGATCATCGGTATCGTCTGCGGCGTAGTAGTGATCGCGGCAGCGGTGGTGGCGTTTATTCTGATCAAAAAGAAGAAAGGTGCCGGAGAAAGCGCTGAATAATTCACCGATTGTTAGAAAAGAGAAACGGGAATGATCCGTTTCTCTTTTTTTGCGTTTATTGAAAAAAGATAAGAGAATAAAAAGTTGACAATCCGAATGGAATCCTTTACAATAAATATAGAAAAACGATAAAAAAACATAATAAAACAATAAGGAAAAGATAAAACGATACTAACAAAGGATGAGATACGGTTTTGTCGTCTGATACGTCGAATGCGTCGGGGACAGAACAAATAAGCGCGATCACCGGTCATGCAAGGGGAGAAGGTCCCTTTGAATAAAGGAGGAAAGTAATATGAAAAGATTCTTTTGTGTGTGCTTGGCGGTTGTTCTGTCGGTATGCGCGGTGCAAGCCGTAGCGTTCGCAGAACCGGTCAATACACAGAAAGCGGCATGGACGGGTAACCGGTTTGCCGGCACCATAGCGGAGAGCGAAGAGGACGGTATTCAGGTGTACACATATACGCCGAAAACCGCTTACCACTGGTTTTCCCCAACTATCAGTGTGCGGCAGGCGATCTTGGACGCGCTGGGCGATAAAGAGGAAGGCGAAGTCGTTCTCAGTGTGGAGATGCGCGGTGTGTTTCGTCAGGCGGGCGGTACGCTCAACACAAAGGCGATGTTGCGCGCCGTAAACCCCGCCAGCAACGATTTTTCCTTTACGGATAAGAACAATGAAAACTGGTTGGAAGAGTTGAATGAGGCGTATCTGGAAGCATGCGACAACGAACCGCTTTTAAAAATGTATTCTTCCAACGGCAATGTGATGTGTACGCTGGATCCGAATCCGATCGAATTCGGCGATGAAACATGGACAAAGTGGGAGTCTGATCCGATTTATATCACGAAGAAAACTTTGACGTCAGGTATCTTTGCCGATTTGGTATTCTGCTTTGACTCTATCGATTATTCCGCGGAAGGCGTCAAGAGCATTCAGGTTCGCTCCATGGAGGTCTATAACTACGACGATTGGGCTGCCGCTCAGCCGACGCCTACGCCGACCGAGGAACCGACGCCGACCGAAACGCCCACTACTGTGCCGACCGACGAACCGGAGGGAACGACGGCTCCCGCCGAAACGCCTGTCCCTACGGAAGAGGCGGAAAAGAGCGATTACACGATTCTGTTCGTCAGTATTATCTGTGGGGTGTTGATTATCGCGGCGATTGTCGCCTTGTTGATCGTGCGCCGCAAGCAAAACAAACAGGAAAAATAGCGTACGGCTTTTTCAAAAAAACTCCACAGATTGCTTGATCTGTGGAGTTTTGTGTAAGATGGGCAAAAACGATACGGCGGGTCCTTTTTAGGATACTGCGGAAAGGAAACGAAATGGGGACTATTTCAGACGCATTGCCGCGGGAAGCGATCGCGAAAGCGCTGTTTGAGAATTATGAAAGCATTTACGTTGTCGATGCGGAAACAGCGGCATATCGATGCTTTCATGAAAGCGATTCGTTCAGCACGCTTCGATTTGAAAACAGCGGGGACGATTTTTTTCGCGCGCTCAAAATCAACATCCTGCGCACGGTGTTTACCGAAGATCAGCCGTTTGTCAGTCGGATGCTATCCAAAGAAGCCTTGATCGCGGGGCTGAAAGAGGAAAAATACTATTCCATTGTTTATCGGTTGATGATCAATGGTAAACCGCTGTACCACAAGCTGCGGGCGACGACGGACGTACTGAACGGGCATACGTACATTCTGATCGGTATTCGCAACATAGATAAAGCGTTCCGGCTCGATAAGGCGTACGCGAAAGAGATCTCTTCCATGCAGAACAAGGAAAAAACCCATCTGGAAGCGATTCTTGCCAGTGCCGAGGGCTATTTGGAGGTCAATCTGACCAAAGACAGCATTTTGGAGATTTCACCGATCTTTCTGCCGGAGGAAATGTCCAAGAAAACCCTGAACTCCGCGCTGGAAAACGCACCGTCTTACAGTGCGTTCGAGCAGTGGATGGTAGATGAGCTGGTAGTGGAAAACAAGAGCAGGTACAGCCGGATCAGCAACCGGGACTATCTGATCCGCTGTTTCGAGCAGGGAGAACAACGCGCGACGGTTTCTTTTTCCGTCAAAACGGCAAGCGGCGCCGTGCAGCCCTGCAAGACGGGTTTTTATCTGTATAAGGATGCGCCGTCGGGCGATATTATGGCTTTTTGCGTCATTTATGATCTGACGGAACAACAGCGCCGCGAAAAGGAATTGCAGGATCTCGAAAATGAACTTCAGCTCAGCAGACTACGGAATTTTGCCAGTCAGATGCAGCCGCATTTCCTGTATAATGCGTTGGGCTCTATTCAGGAGATCGTGCTGGAAGATCCGGTATATGCCTCCAGACTGATCGGTGATTTCACCGTCCACCTGAGAAACTGTATCCGCGCGATGGCGCACGACGCGCCGATTCCGTTTGAGCAGGAGCTGGAGAACATTCATGCGTATGTCAATATCGAAAAAATGCGCTTCGGCGATAAGCTGAAAGTCGTCTTCGATACGAAGGTCACGCAGTTTTCCATTCTGCCGCTGAGCATTCAGCCAATCGTCGAAAACGCGATCCGGCACGGCATTTATGAACGCGGCGAGGCAGGCGGCACGGTTGTGATTCGCACGGAAGAGGACGAGCACGCTTGGCGCATCACCGTGGTGGACGATGGCGTGGGCTTTGATGAAGAAGCCTTCCGCAGCGGCAAGGGCGGGAAAAAGGATTCCACGGGACTGAACAATATCATGTTCCGTCTGGATAAAATCATGCACGCGCAAGTGTCCGTGAAAAGCCGGATCGGGGAAGGCACCACGGTCACCGTTACCATTCCGAAAGAGGAGGAGTCCGTATGAGAGCAATCGTTGTGGACGACGAACCGTTGATGCTGCGTCGGTTCGTGCGGTTGGGTCAAGGCATTAAGGATTTGAATATCGTAGGGAGCTTTGAGTCCGCCGAAAAGGCACTGGCGTACGCGGGTGAAAACCCGGTGGACGCCGCATTTGTCGACGTTGCCATGCCGATCATCAACGGCATTACACTGGCAAAGAAACTGCGGGAAATACGTCCGGATGTCCTGATTGTGTTTGTTTCCGCCTATGATGACTATCTGTGGGATTTCAATCAGATCGGCGGAGATTACTATATTATCAAACCGTACAGCCGTGAAACGCTGGTCATGGCGATGGAGCGCATTAGTCTGCTGGCGCACCGCCAGCAAAAGATTCTCTATATTCGGACTTTTGGGCGATTCCTCTTGTTAAAGGACGATCAGCCGCTTCCGCTGACGGGAAAGGCAAAAGAAATCCTGGCATTGGTCGTTACGCGGAGGGGTAAGGAGATCAGCAACGAGGAGATTTACGGCACGCTTTGGAAAGGTCGACCGTACGGCAATGTGGAAATGACCGTATATTACAATGCGCTGCGCCGTTTGAAGCAGTTTCTGAAGAAGGAAGGGATCGAAGATCTGCTTATTTCCACCCAGCGGGGACAGATCATCAATACGGCGCTGTTCGACTGCGATTATTATGCCTGGCAGGATAAGAATATGAGCCAGCGTGATCGCTTTGAGGGCGAGTTTATGGCGGAATACGCGTGGGGAAAAAGCATTCTGACAGGTATTATCCAAGAGAAAAAGCGCCGGTGAAAAACCGGCGCGTCAGAAGGTCGTGACCGCCTGTTACTCACACAGGCGGTTGACGATTTGGTTGATGAGCTTGCCGTCCGCTTTGCCCTTGAGCTGACCCATGACCTGACGCATGATCAGCCCTTTCTGCTTTTGACCGATGAGTTCGGCGCAGTTTTCGGTCAAGAACGCCGTGATTTCTTCTTCACTCATCAGGTGCGGAGCATAACTTTCCACCACGGCGAATTTTGCTTTATATTCTTCCAAAAGATCCGTGCGTTCGGCAGGGCAGGTATCCACCTGCTCTTTGAGCGATTTGACCTCTTTCAAAATGACGCGATCCACCAATTCCTCGGGGATATCGTCCCGCTTGCCCTCGTCGATAGCAACTTTTTTGACGGCGGCGATCAGCGAGCCGAGCGCGTCTTTTTTGATTTTGTCTTTCGCCTTCATGGCGGCAATCAGTTCTTTCTGCAATGCTTGAAACTGCATGGTGAGTTCCTCCCTGTGCGCTTGCGCGCCTCTTCTTCTTTTGTTATTGTAGCACATTTTTCGGGTATTGTGCAACCGTTTTTCGGGAATAAAATAAAGTTATTGCCTAAATTCAAAAGAAATGATACAATAAAGCGCATGAAACAAAAGAGGGTGATTCCGTGGAGGAGAGAAAGAACTTTATTCAAGAGATCGTGGAAAACGATCTGGCACAGAACGAAAAACTGAGTATTGTCACACGTTTTCCGCCCGAACCGAACGGATATTTGCATATCGGTCACGCCAAGGCGATCTGCGTGGATTTCGGCATCGCCCAAAAATACGGCGGTGTGTGCAATCTGCGCATGGATGACACCAATCCCGCCAAGGAAGATACCTTTTATGTAGACGCGATCAAGCGCGACGTGGAATGGCTCGGCTTTCAGCCCGCGGCGCTCTGCTTTGCCGCCGATTATTTCGAAACCATGTTTGAGCAGGCGATCGTCCTGATCAAAAAAGGGCTCGCTTTCGTGTGCGATATGAACGCCGAGGAAATCAAGGAAACGCGCGGTACGCTGATGGAACCGGGACAGGAAAGTCCTTATCGCAACCGTTCCGTGGAGGAAAACCTCGATTTATTCCGCCGGATGCGCGCGGGGGAATTCCCGGACGGCGCCAAGGTCCTGCGCGCTAAGATCAACATGGCGTCCCCGAATATCAACCTGCGCGATCCGATTCTTTACCGCATTCTGCGTATGGAACATTACCGCACGGGCAACGATTGGTGCATCTATCCCATGTACGATTACGCGCATCCGATCGAAGACATGATGGAAAACGTTACGCATTCGATCTGCACGTTGGAGTTCGAAGATCACCGCCCGCTCTACGATTGGGTGACAGCAAACGTCGATTTGCCCGCAAAACCCCGGCAGATTGAGTTTGCCCGCCTGAACATGACGCGCACGATCATGAGCAAGCGCTATTTGAAAAAACTGGTCGATGAGAACAGCGTGTCCGGCTGGGACGATCCGCGGATGCCCACGATCGCGGGACTGCGCCGCCGCGGCTTTACGCCCGAGGCAATTCGTGATTTCTGTGACCGCATCGGCGTTGCCAAAAGCAATTCGGTGGTGGAGGCGGCGCTCTTGGAGCATTGTGTGCGCGAGGATTTGGCGCAGAAAACAGAACGCCGCATGGCGGTGATGGATCCGATCAAACTCGTGATCGACAATTATCCTGCCGGGCAGAGCGAAGTTCTGCAAACGGAAAACGGCTCGGACGAAGCGCACGGCACGCGCGGCATTACGTTCTCGCGCGAACTGTTCATTCAGAGGGAAGACTTTATGATCGATCCGCCGAAAAAATTCTTCCGTTTGTTCGTCGGCGGTGAGGTGCGCCTGAAATCGGCGTACATCGTGCGTTGTACGGGCTATGAAACCGACGAAAACGGCGTTGTGACGACGGTGCATTGCGACTATGATCCCGAAACGAAATCGGGCGGCGCCGGCGCCGAGCGCAAGGTCAAAGGTACGCTTCACTGGGTGGACGCGCAAAATGCTTCGCCTGCGGAATTCAGACTCTATGATTATCTTTTGGACGAGCGCGAAGGCGAAGGATTGGATTTCTCCGAACGTGTCAACCCCGACTCTCTGATTGTCAAAACCGGGTATATCGAGCGTGCGCTGGATACCGCCGCCGTGGGGGATTCGTTCCAGTTTATCCGCGTCGGGTACTTCCGCAAGGACGAAGACAGTGCCGAGATACCGGTGTTCAACCGTATTGTCGGTCTGCGCGACAGCTGGGCAAAACAGAAGCAATAGGGCGAAAAAAGACGCCTTAAACCGAGAAAAGGGACAGGAAACTGTTCCCTTTTTCATATTTTTATAAAAAATTTATTGACGAATATCTTGCCCTATGATACACTAATGTCGTAATAATGGGCGAAAGTCATTATAATTCTTGCTTTGCGCCCCGCGAACGCCCTGTTTTTTCGGGCGTCGGAAAGGATGAAAGCTTATGAAAAAAGGCTTGATGGCGAAAATCGGCGCGATCGTGGCTGCGCTGACGCTGGCGGCGTCCTGTTTGGCGATCACGCATCTGGCGGCGGAACCTGCCGAACCCGGCACGTTCCTGGCGGTGGATCAGACCATTCAAGAGGGTACAACGTCGTTTGATCTGGAGATCAAGATCGGGGAGAACCCGGGTATTACCGGCGCGGGCGTGCATGTCGGGTACGACAGCGAGTATTTTACGCTGACGAAGGTCACAGATACCGGCGCTTTGAACGGTAAATTGCATTCCAACAATTACACGATGAATCCTTTTTATTTAACATGGGGGGACGATACGCCGGAGGGAAACAACACCGTATCCGATACCGTGGTTGCCACCATGACCTTTACCGTTAAGGAAGGCACGCCTGCGGGTAAGTACAGATTCACGGTTTCGACGGAGGATAACGCGATCCTGAATTATGATATAAACGAAGTCCCGTTCACCGGCATCAACGGTACGTTGACGATCGCCTGTGCGGAGCATACGTTTGTTCTTGACCACAACACGACGGATCCGACTTGTGAAACAGGCGGCAGCGCGGTATATATCTGCTCTGTCTGCGGTGCGGAAGAAATCCGTGACGTTGATCCGCTGGGGCATAATTATCAAAAAGGCGAAGTGACCGCTCCGACCTGTACGGAACAGGGCTATACGACCTACGTCTGCCAGAACGATCAGACGCATATCTATAAGAGTGACTACACCGACGCGCTGGGGCATGACTATCAGGCTGGCGCGGTAACTAATCCGACCTGCACGGAACAGGGATATACGACGTACGTCTGCTCGCACGACTCGAGCCATATGGAAAAGAGAGATTACACCGACGCGGTAGGACATGACTTCCAGTTCGAGCATTATACCGTCGATCCGACCTGCGAAACGGGCGG